>NZ_JAVTWC010000109.1:0-173590 GCF_032229445.1 Tahibacter sp. | reverse complement strand
TTGATTAATTTCGTCTATCTGGTCCTTTTCCGGGGCTTACCACTTATTCGTCAGGGCCACCTTGACGGGGGACTGTTTGCGCCATTCCAATTGCCGCAAGCGGCCGCGGATGCGATGCTCGGGCGTATGTCCGAAATCCTGATCGCCGACGACCATCCGTTGTATCGCGACGCGCTGCGTCGCGCGCTGCATCAGGCTGCACCGGGCGCCAGCCTGTTCGAGTCAGCGACCGTGCCCGAGCTGTTGGCCCTGGTCGAAGCGCATCCGGAGGCGGAGCTGCTGCTGCTGGACCTGCATATGCCCGGCGCACGCGGCTTCTCCGCACTGGCGCATCTGCGTGGGCAGTATCCGGGCCTGCCGGTCATCGTCGTCTCGGCCCACGAGGAAGCCAGCGTCGCGCGTCGCGCGCTCGCCCATGGCGCGGCCGGCTACATCCCGAAATCGAGTTCCGCGGAAACCATCGTCGAAGCCATACGCCATGTGCGCGACGGCGAGATCTGGATGCCCGCCGCTATGGGTTCGGCGTCGACGCCGTTGCGCGACGACGAAGCGCGGATCGCCGCGCGCGTGGCCGAGCTGACGCCGCAGCAATTCCGCGTGCTCGCGATGATCGCCGAGGGCCTGCTCAACAAGCAGATCGCCTACGAACTCGGCGTCTCCGAAGCCACGGTCAAAGCGCACATGACTGCGATCATGCGCAAACTCGGCTGCAACAACCGCACGCAGGTCGCGCTGGCCGCGAGCCAGCTCGCGCTGGATCCGAACACGGCGCTGCCGCTGACGGATGTGGAAGACGCCTGAAGAGGCGGTCGCTGCGGGCGCGGGCGCCGGGCAACGGCGATCGGGCCGCCAAGGCTTCGACATGGAATCGTCTTCACGCCGATGACTTCGTCGCGACTGACTTGCCCATCGCCGACAGCAGCGCACGCAGCGCCGCCGGCTTCACCGGTTTGTGCAGCAGCGCATAGCCGCGCAGGCGTGCGCGCTGCTTGAGTTCAGGGCTGCGGTCGGCCGTGAGCAGCGCGGCGGGCGGCGGCGGCGTCAGGCTGGCCTGGAGTTCGGCCAGCGCATCCATGCCGTCCTGCAATGTACCCAAGTGGAAATCGGCGATGATCAGGTCGGGACGCCGCTGCGCGATGACCTGCCGCGCCTCTTCCAGGCTTGCAGCCAGATCGCAGCTCATGCCCCAGCGCGTCAGCAGCGCCGCCATGCCTTCGAGAATGGCCGGTTCGTTGTCCAGGCACAGCACATGCAGCGGCGACAGGTCGGTCGTCAGCGTTTCGCGGTCTGCGCGGCGCGGCGCCGGGCGAACACCGCGCCGCGCGACGATGGGCACCCGCACTGAAAAGCAGCTGCCCTTGCCCGGCTGCGACTGAACTGCGAGGCGATGGCCGAGGATGCGCGAGATGCGTTCGCAAATCGACAGGCCCAGCCCGAGCCCCTGCTCGCCCCAGGGCGAGGCGTGATCGAAGCGCTGGAACTCGTCGAAGATGCGCTTCTGCTGCGCCAGGGCGATGCCGGGACCGGTGTCCCAGACCTGGATCAGCGCTTCGTTGCCGCGCGGCCGCACACCGACGACGACACGGCCGCTGCGCGTGTAACGCAGCGCATTGGAGATGAAATTCTGCAGGATGCGGCTGAGCAGGTGCGGATCGGTGCGCACGACGACCTGGCTCGCATGAATGCGCAGCTGCAGGCCACGCCGTTCCGCGATCATTGCGAACTGCTGCTGCAGCGGTTCGATGACGTCGAGATACGCGACGCTCGCGATATCGGGACGGTACTTGCCGGCGTCCAGGCGCGAGGCTTCGAGCAGCGCGTCGAGCAGGGTTTCGGCGGCGCGGAAAGCGGTGTCGATGCGTTCGGCGAGCTGCGCCGCTTCGGGGTCAAGATTGGGTTGATGGCGCAGCGCCGAGGTGAACAGCTTGGCCGCGTTCAACGGCTGCAGCAGGTCATGGCTGGCAGCGGCGAGGAAGCGCGTCTTGGACTGGTTGGCTGCCTCGGCTTCGAACTTGGCCCGCTCCTGCGCGGCCAGCGCGGTCGACAGCTGCGCGGTGCGCTGTGATACGCGCTGCTCCAGCGTTTCGTTGGCTTCGCGCAGGGCCTGTTCGGCGCGCTTGTAGTCGCTGACATCGGTGAAGGTCGTCACGAAGCCGCCGCCCGGCAGCGGCTGGCCGCGCATTTCCAGCACGCTGCCGTCGGCGCGCACGCGCTGGTAGACGTGGGCGGTGCCCGCGCGCATGTGCTGCAGGCGCTTGCTGACATGCGTTTCCACGTCGCCCGGACCGCACTCGCCTCGCTCGGCGTTGTAGCGGATCAGGTCGGCGATAGGCCGGCCGACGTAAACCGAATCGTCCGGATAACCGAACATTTCCATATAGCGACGATTCCACGCAACCAGGCGCATGTCCGCGTCGACCACGCTGATTCCCTGGGAGATGTTCTCCATCGTGGTGGAAAGCAGCTCGCGGTTGTAGCGCAGCTCCTGCGAGGCTTCGTCGAGCAGCGCGACGGCCTCGCTGAAATCCAGGCCCGTTCCGCGCAATGCGCTGGTCAACATGCGCCGCGCCGATGCCGCGCCGATCGACGCGGCGAGGATGCGTTCGCTGTGCTGCAGCAGCGGACGGTCCGCCGCCAGCGCGTCCTGCAGCGGTTTGCCGTTGGCGCCGGCGTATTCGTCGAAGGCACGCCGCGCGCCGCGCTCGCCGATGATGCGGCCGACGATGGCGCGCAGGTCGGCGACGCTGACGCGGCCACGCCACTCGCCGGCGGCGCTGCCGCTGCGGTCGGCCGACAGGTCGAGGAAGCTGGCGGCACGCAGGCGCTCTTCCATGCTCGGCCGGTAGCGCAACGACAGGATCAGCACGCAGGCCGAATTGGCCAGCAGCGACCAGAACGTGCCGTGGGTCAGCGGATGCCAGCCGCTGAGCTGGAACAGCGACTGCGGCCGCAGCCAGCTCAGGCCGAGCGGTCCGGTCTGCATCCAGTTCGCATCGAACCAGCCCGCCGCGCCGAGGCTCGGCAACAGCAAGGTGTAGCCCCAGACCGCGAAGCCCACGCCGAGCCCCGTCTGCACGCCGGCGCGGCTGGCGCTGCGCCAATACAGTCCGGCGATGATGGCCGGTGCGAACTGCGCGACCGCGGCGAAGGACAGCAGGCCGATCGAGGCGAGCTGTTCGCCCTGCGGCATGGCGCGGTAATAGGCAACGGCGAGGAGGCTCAACACCACGATCGCCACACGCCGCACGCCGAGCACGATGCGCGACAGGTCGTGGCGCTGGTCGAGCTTGAGCGCGCGAAGGCGCAACAGCAGCGGCATGATCAGGTCGTTGGACACCATCGTCGCCAGCGCCACCGACGCGACGATGACCATGCCTGTCGCCGCCGAAAAGCCGCCGAGGTAGGCAAGCAGGGCGAGCAGGTTGTTGTCGTTGGACAGCGGCAGCCAGAGCAGCCACACGTCGGGACTCAGCCCGGTCCCGGCCGCGGCCTCGCGTCCGGCCGCGACGATGACCGGAACGAACAGGCAGATCAGTACGAGGTACAGGGGGAACAGCCATCGGGCGCGGCGCACGTCGCGCGGGTCTTCGCATTCGACGACGCCGACATGGAACTGGCGTGGCAGACAGAACATCGCGGTGAACGCGAGCAGGGTCTGGGCGAAAAAGCCGTTGGGCAGTGGACCGCTCAGACGCAGATCGGCCAGGGCCTGGCCGGAACTGGTCAATTGCTGCTGCGCGTACAGGCCGATGACGAGGAACGCGATCAGCTTGACCAGCGATTCCGCCGCGACTGCGAGCACCATGCCGTGGTGGTGCTCGGTCGCGTCGACACGACGCGTGCCGAACAGGATCGCGAACAGGGCGAGCATCAGCGCGGTATACAGCGCGGAGTCCTGCAGCAGATCCGCCGGCGGACCGCCACCGGCCTGGCCATGGCTGAGCACGCCGATGCTGAGCGCCACGGCCTTGTACTGCAGCGCGATGTAGGGAATGGCCGCCGTCATCGCGATCACGGTGACCAGCGCGCCGAGCGCATGCGACTTGCCGAAGCGCGTGCCGATGAAGTCCGCGATGGAGGTGATGTTGTTGGCCTTGGCCACGCGGGTCAGCCGCTCCAGCAGGCCGCTGCCGAACAGGAAGAGCAGGATCGGACCCAGGTAGATCGGCAGATACGCCAGCGTCGAGTTCGATGCGCTGCCGACCGCGCCGTAGAAGGTCCACGACGAGCAGTAGACGGCCAGGGCGAGACTGTAGATCCATGGCCGCAAGCCCGGCCGGCCCGGATACAGCGGGCGCGCATCGCCCCAGTAGGCGATCACGAACAGCAACGCCACGTAGGCCAGCGAAACGAGCAGCAGTATCCAGCCAGCAATCATTGTGGCGACCTCGGGGACTGGTCTGCGGATTGTAGAGGACCTGCCGCAGGTGACTTGCTGAAGTGAACCCGCGCCAGCTTGCTTGACCTCCCCCAGCCCGGCGGCCAACGATGCCGCATGCCCGATCCAGCCCTGCTCCCGCACGCCATCCCGCCGCAGCCGCTCGACCCGCTGGAAATCCATCTGTGGTTTTGTGAATTCCCGCGACGTGAGCCCATCGAAGTCCGGCGACAGGCGCAGGTATTCCTGCTGCGCCTGCTGTCGGCTTATCTGCTTCGTCGCGTGGACGCAGCGGAACTCGAGGTCGGCGCTCACGGCAAGCCTGCGCTGGCGGCCGGAGGATTCGACTTCAACCTCAGCCACAGCGGCGGTGCCGCTGTGGTCGCGCTGGGGCGCGGTGTCGAGGTCGGCGTCGACCTGGAGTCGCCGGGACGGCCGCGACCGCACGCGGAACTGGCGCGACGCTATTTCTGCGGCCCGGAGGCGCAGTCAATCGGGAATACGCCGGAGGCGCTACGCGAAACCGCGTTCCTGCGCCTGTGGACCGCGAAGGAAGCGGTGCTCAAGGCACTGGGTCGTGGCCTGGCTTTCGGCCTGGACAAGCTCGAGTTCGACGCAACCGTGGACCCGCCGGCACTGCTTAGGATCGATGTCGCGGGTGGCGCGGCGGCGCTCTGGCATCTTCATGCGTTGCCCCTGCCGTCACCGTGGCTGGGTCATCTCGCCTGGCGCGGAGAGACGCGCCGGGTGCGCAGTTTTCATGACGCCACACTGCGGCAACCGGTGTAGCCAACCGGATACGAGGGCCAGTTGTAGGCCAGGGCTTTACGGGCTAAGTTCCGGGTGAACGCCAACGCCGCTGCGAGGCTGCCGTCAACATGTGGAAGCTGCTGCGCAACCTGCTGGTGTCGGCTGGAGTGCTCGCGCTGGGCCTCAAGCTGGCCCTGTGGCTCGCGGCGGGCCAGCAGGCGCAGTGGTTGGCCGACAACCTGCAGCGCTGGGGCGAGTTGAGCTGGACGGGCGCCAGCGGCTCCTTCAATGGCGACCTCACGCTCAGCGGCGTGCAGTTCCGACCCAGGCCCGGCTTCGAAGCCGCCACCCTGAATGCGTCTTCACTGCGGCTGGATACGCCGGGCGTGCTTTGGGTATTGCGCCGCGCCATCACGCGCGATGCCAGCGTGCCCGGGCAACTCGGCGTGTACCTGCAGGACGTCAACCTGCCGTTGCTGCGCAAGATCGCCGGCGGCAACGCGCCGCTGTGGTTCGGCGCGCAGAGCCTGGTTCCGTTCGAGACATTCGCCTGCGGCGGAGCGGCGGGGTTCGACGCGGGCGACTTCACGTCGATGCAGGTACAGCCGAAAGCGCCCCGGCTCAGCGTCGACTATCGCTACGATGCGGCGGCGGAGCAGCTCGAAGTCAACCTGCGCATCGACAACGCGCCGTTCGCGCAGGTCGGCCTGCGCACGGAGTTGCACCAGTTCACGCCGCAGATGCTGGACGATGCCGTAGCGCGCGAGCGCGTGCGCATCGCCTCGGCCGACTTCAACTTCAGCGATCGCGATTTTCTGCGCCGGCGCAACCAGTTCTGCGCACGCGAAACCGGCGTCGACGTCGACGGCTTCATCGCCCGGCACATCGCGGCTGTGCAGGAGCGGCTCAAGGCTTCGCACATCGTGCCGGCCGAAGGCGTGGTCGAGCTCTACCGCGAGCTGCTGCGCGGCGGCGGCGAGATCAAGCTGCTGAGCCTTCCGCGCGAGGACATCGCGCCCGCGCAGTACGACACCTACGATCCCGAGGAAGTGTTGCGCTGGCTCAACCTGACCGCGCGCTACAACGACGCGCCGCCCGTGCTGTTCAAGCTGTTCTTCCTGGCCGAACCGATCGAGGCACTGGCCGGTATCGATCGCGCACTGGTGCATGATCCGCTGGCGGAGCCCGAGCCGGAGACCGTCGTCGTGCGGCCGGAGGAAAATCCGGTCCTGGCCACGACGATCGGCGCTGCGCCGAAACCACCCGAAGCCGGACCGTCGCCATCCACAACGCCTCCGATCGCGCCACCGGCACCGGTTGCGGCACCGGCTACGACGACGGTGCAGCAGTCACGGGACGTCGCGCCGGGTTCGCTCATTCCTGACGCCGCGGCGATCACCGGCGAAACCGCGACCGTCGATGCGGCGCCAGCGATTCCGACCCGTCCGCCGGCGCCACGGATCGACCCGCGACTCGATCCGCGCCTCGCCGGCCTGCCCTCCGCACCACCGCCGCCGCCGGGTTCCACGGCGGCGCTGGTGTGGCAGGGTCCTCGTATCGATCGTCTGCCGGAGTCGAAGACGGCGCCCCGGGAACGGCCCTTCGCCGTGGTCTCGTATGCTGCGTTGGATGGGCTATCGGGCGCGCGCGTGGTGCTTATCACTAGCGGCGGTAAGGAGATCGAAGGCAAGGTCGCCGAGGTCAGCGCCGCGGGAGTGACCGTCAGCGTGAACCGCGAATCGGGCCAGGCGCGCCTGTTCGTCGAGCGTGCACGGATTCTGGAAATCCGTGTCGCCCCGCGCGGCTGATGGTGTGATGTTGCGAAATTTGCGTTGGCGTGCGACGGCCGCGCGCTGGTGAGCGTCGTGCCCTCTGCATGAACATGACCCCGACCGAATCCCGAACCGGTTTTGCCCAGGAAGTCGACGCTGTAACGCTTGCGCGCGCGCGGCGCGGGGACGGCACGGCGCATGCGGCCCTCTACCGGATCTTCTCGAGGCCTTGCTTTACGCTGGCCATGCGAGTGCTCGGCAGCTCGGCTGCCGCCGAAGACATTGTCCAGGACGTGTTCCTGAAAATGATGGACGCGATACGGAGCTACCGCGGTGATGCCCCGTTTGGTGCCTGGCTCAAGCGCATGACCGTCAACGCCGCGATCGACCAGCTGCGCAGTCAGCGCCATCTCGACAAGGACGATCCGGAGCGGTTGTTCGCCAATGTCAGCGATACGACCGGTCTGCTCGCCTCCGATGCGCACGATGTGATGGCGCTGCTGCAACGCCTGCCGCCGCGTGCGCGTCTGATCCTCGTGCTGCACGAGCTCGAGGGCTATACGCACAAGGAACTGGCCGAACTGTTCGGCCAGACCGAAAGTTATTCCAAGTCCATCCTGTCGCGCTCGCTGAAGCGTCTGCAGGAATGGTTGGCCCCCAATACCGTAGTGGAGATGCAGCCATGGCCGAGCAGGAGCTGAGTTTGAAGGCATTGCGCCTGGCCGCACTGCCGGAGTTCGATCCGCCGCCGAATCTGTGGGCGCGTATCGAGGCGGAGCATCACCGCCGCCAGCAGCGCGGACGCACGCTGCGCTGGGGCAGCGGACTGGCAGCGATGCTCGCGCTGGCGACCGTTGTCGCGCTGGCGCCGCGACCGCAGATCGCTGCCGCCAATCCGCTGGCGCAGTTGGAGCGTCGCTCGCACGAACTGGAACTGGCGTACGCCGGATTGAGCCAGGCCGCCTCGCCGCTGGAGAGCGAAGCTGAGCTGCGCGCCGTCGAGCTGGCGCTGCAGCAGGCGTATGACCGCGGAGCCGCGGTCGACGAATTGCTGCCGCTGTGGCAGCAACGCAACGACGTGCTGTCGAATTTGATCGTGTTGGCCGCCGATGGCGCGCAGCCGACCCGGATTTGAGTGGAGAACGCTGATGTCGATGTTCAAACGTCCCATGCTGGCTCTGTTGAGCCTGACCCTTACTGCCGCGGTTTCCGCCCAGTCGACGCCAGTCGAGCAGCGCCTGGGAGAAGAGGTGCAACTGGCACTGGTCCGCCTGATCGAATCAGGCGCCTTCGCCGGCAAGTCCGGCGAGGAAATCGCCTTCACATTGGATGAACCGGCACGGCGCATGAACAACCTCGGCCTGCTCGTGGACAGCGCCAATGCGGAACGCGCACGGGACGGCCTTCGCGTGCTCGGGGTAACGCCGCGCAGTGCCGCGCAGCGCATGGGCATCAAGGCCGGCGACCGCATCGTCGCGGTGAACGGCACCAGCCTGGTCGGCCTTGGCGCCGATCCCGCTGGCCATGCCCAGGCCGCGGTTACGATGCGCACGCTGGTCGATACCCTGTCTGACGGAACGGTGCTCGAGTTCGGCCTGCAACGCGAGGACAAACCGCTGACTTTGCGCGGAGAAGTCAGCAGCATCGTGTTGCCACCGATCCATCTGAAGGTCGGTCGCGACGAACTGCTGGCCAGCACGGGCACCACCGTGTCCCGGCGCGAACCGCAGATCGACGGCGGTTCCAGTGGTTGCGGCCGCTTCAACGATTTCGACGTGGCGCCGTCTCAACGGGATCTGTATGGCGTCAAGCTGCTGATGATCGACGGCGTATCGACTGGACCTGCGGGCGTGCATCAGTTCCGTGTTTCGGCCGGCACGCACGTGGTCAAGGTGGTCGAGCTGATCCCGGCCAAGGTGTACCGGCGCTTGAACCCGACGCGCCTGGGTGACGGTCCCGAGGTGAAGACGCTGACCGTGAACGTCAAGGCCGATACGACGTACTACCTCGCGGCGAAGTTCAACGAGGACAAGCGCAACAGCCGCGTCGGTGGTGAATACTGGGATCCGGTGGTCTGGCGCGAAACGCCGGACAAATGCGGTTGAGGAACCTTTGCGTGGGTCCTGTGTCGAATTTCTCGCATTCCCTCCCACAGGGTGCACCCTGAAGCCACACGGACGTGGCCTTTTTTTCGGCGAGGCCGCGGCACAGACCGCGGCTTTTTGTTTTTTGGTCCCACGCAGCGTGACGCGCCGCCTGCACACCGCCATGTGCGCAAGGCTATGCTTGCGCGTCATGCGCACCGTACTCCGACTATTCACCGCGGCACTGCTGAGCGGCAGCGCTGTGGCAGGCGCTCAGGATGGCGCCACCCTGCCTGCACCGGTCGCGAGCTACCTGGAACGCGGGACCGCGCAGGGTAGCTGGCCACACGTGGTCAGCGCGTATGTCCTCCAGACGGCGACGTCGCTGTCTACGTATCCTGCCGCTTTGGCCAGCGACGCTGTCGGTGATATGCGTTTCCTGCTTGGCGATGCGATGGCGGCAGCGACCGGCCTTCTGCTGGCCGATCTGGCCAGCAGCGGCCGCGTGCGTCTCGACGATCCGATCAGCCGTTTTCTGCCACCGGATTTCCCCTGCACCGATCCGCGCGTCTGCGCGCTGACCCTGCAGCAGCTCGCCGCCCACAGTTCCGGCTTGCCACCGGTGCCGGCGAACCTGTTTGCCGCCGACGCGGACAATCTTTGGCGCGATTACCAGGAGACAGATCTGCTCGAGTTCCTGGCCAACTACCGGCTACCCGCCGAGCCGGCCGCGCGTCAGTCGGCGCTGGGCCAGATTCTCCTTGCGTGGCTGCTGGGCCGTGCCCACGGCGGCGGCTATTCCGCGGCGCTGTCGGAGCGTGTGAGCGAACCGCTGGGACTGCGGGCTACCGGCGTCGATAGTGCAAAGGCCGCAACGGGCCACCGCAATGGCAGGCCTGCGCCGTCGACCAGCGCAACGCCACTGCCGGTTCATCTGTATTCCAGCGTCAACGATCAGGTGCGGCTGCTGCGGGCAATGCTGCGTCCCGGCGATTCGCCGCTGCGCGCGGCGCTGATGGTGTCGCGGCAGCCGCGCGATGCCCGCGCGAACTGGGGACTGGGCTGGCGCATCAACACCGTGAGCCAGGACGAACAGACCTGGCCGCTGGTCTGGCAAGCCGGGAGCGCGGGCGGGCAGAGCGTGTTTCTTGGCTTTCGCACGGACCGCCAGGAAGCCGTAGCGTTGTTCGGCACGGCGGAAGTGAGCCTCGCGCCACTGGGTCTGGCCCTGCTGGATGGGGGCAGCCTCCCGCCGCCACCGGCACAGGCGACCGCCATGACCGGCGATCCGGCGGAGTTCGCGGGCCTTTACGAATTTGCGCCGGGAACGCAGTTGCTGATCCGCGCGACGCCTGGCGGGCTGACCGCTCAGACCAGCGGTCGCCTGGCCCTGCCGCTCACACCGCTGGGCCCGGATCTGTTCGGCGCGGCCGGCGCCCCGGTCCAGTTGCGCTTCCAGCGCGACGCGAGCGGGCAAATCGAAACGCTGCGCTGGTCGGAGAACGGATTCATCGTGCCGGTGCAGCGCTTGAGTCGGCGCGCACCGGCCCTGCCGCGCACCGAGCAATCGCTCGCCGCCGATAAGCTGCGTGACTACTGCGGGGACTACGCCGTGGACAGTGATGTTCTGGCCCGGTTCCTCTGCGATGCGCGTCCAGCGCTGCAGTTCAGCGGCGCACAGCGACGCGAGCTGTTCGCTTATGCCGACGATCGTTTCGCCAGCCGTGACGGCGAATTCGAGCTTATCGCGCGTCGCGATGCGGGCGGCCAGGTCGAGGCGCTGACCCTCGTGTTGCTGGGAGACGAGACTGAACTGCCGCGCGTACGGTGGCGATCCCTGCCAGCCGAAGTGACAGCGAGCCTGAGACAGGAACGCGTGGTCCGCGAAGAGAGCGCCAGAGCCGCCATCGCAGAGCGCGCCCATGCGGTGCGCTCGCCGCAGGTCCCGGTCCCGGCAGCGCCGATCCCCTGGGTGGAGCAACTGCCTGTGCTGACGCCCGGTCCTGTCGCTCCCTATCGTTCTCCGGGGGACATCATGATGCGGCCGAAAGATGGCTCGGCGGCAGCGGCACGCGCGCGTCAATTGTCGCCGCCGCTCCCCGTATCGGTGCCGTCGAGCCGCGTCGGTCCGCCAGCCAACGTGCGTCCGGCCCCGGCAGCCGCGCCAGCGCAGATCGAAGCTTTGCCGGATCGATTCGAGCGGCCTCGATTCGCGCCCTCGCCCCGCGTGGAACCCGAAAAGGAAACCAGGGATGACGATACTTAGTGTCAATTTGAACAAAATCGCTGTGGTGCGGAATTCACGCGGCGAGCGCGAGCCGGACATCGGCCATGCCTGCGACTGCGTGATCGCTGCCGGCGCCGGTGGCGTGACCGTGCATCCACGCCCGGACCAGCGACATGTCCGTCCGGGTGACGTGCGCGAACTGAGTGAGCGCATCGCGCGCCGCGTCGAATTCAATATCGAGGGCAACGCGTTTGCGCCGGCGCGCGGCGACTACCCCGGACTGATCGCCTTGGTGCGCGAGGTCCGCCCTGAACAGGTCACGCTGGTGCCAGATGGCGATGCCCAGATCACCTCCGACCATGGCTTCGACCTCGCCGGCGACGCCGCGGCGCTGCGTCCGGTGATCACCGAACTGCGCGCACTGGGCGCGCGCGTAAGTCTGTTCATCGATGCCGGGGTCACGGACTTGTCGCGTGCGGCCGACCTCGGTGCCGACCGGGTGGAAATTTATACCGGCCCATTTGCCAAGGCGTACGCCGCGGGCAACGCGGCGGCGGCGCTGGCGCGTTGTGTAGAGACGGCCGAAGCGGCGCGCGCCGCGGGTCTCGGAGTCAACGCCGGTCACGACCTGAGCCAGGCCAACCTAGGCTGCCTGATCGACGCCATACCGTTTCTCGCCGAAGTATCGATTGGCCACGCACTTGTTGGCGAGGCGCTCTATGACGGTCTTGCGCCGACGGTGCACAACTACCTGCGTATCCTGCGGTCGCGAACCGCCGACTGACAGACACTCGTGCACGCTACGAACCGCGTGCGCCGTGCAGCGTTAAGGAGTAGGTGGGCCCTTTTGGACGCACTCGCAAGGTTCTCTGATCGCGCCGGTCTAACGCGGCGTTTCGATCGAAATTCCTTCGATGCCCGTCTGGCGCGCCAGCGACAGTACATCGATGAGGTACTGGTGGGTCGTCGCCTTGTCGGGGCGCAGTTGCAGAATCGGCTTGGCATCGCCCCGACCGGCCCAGTTCAGCAGTTGTGCCTCCAGTTCGATACGGCTCAGCGCGGCGTCGTTGTAGAGCACCTGGCCGTCGGCACCGATGCGTAGCTCGACCGTGCGCGGCATGCTCGTGTCCTTACCGTTGGACAGCGGTAACGCGATCTTGCCGGTCAGCAGCGGTGCGGAAATCATGAAGATGAGGAGCAGTGCGAGCATCACGTCGATCAGCGGCGTGATGTTGATTTCGGCCATGGGACGTTCGGTCGAGCGCACACTGATCGCGGACATGCGGGGTACTCCGGATTCGCCTGGGTGGGCGGTTCCAGAATAGCGCCGTCGAAGAATCCGGCCAGCCGTTGGTCATGCGGGATTGTTGCGTCGGCTGCGCGTTCGACAGGCGGGAGAGTCCATCAATAAAAAAGCGCCCCGGTTTCCCGGGGCGCTTATCCGGCTCGCACCGGCAGGGTAGCGTTAGCGAGCGTATCTGACTTACTGACTGCCGCGTGCAGCCGGCGTGGTCACGAAGCCGATCTTGACCATGCCCTGGTTCTTAGCGTCGGCCATCACCTTCGCCACAAATTCGTAGCGGGTGTTCTTGTCGGCGCGAATCTGCAGTTCCGGTTGTACCGTCTTCTGCGCGCTCACGGCGAGCTGGGCCTTGAGTTCCAGATCGCTGATCTGGCTGTCGTTCCAGTACAGCGTGCCGTCTTCCTTGATGGCCAGGTCGATCGGTTCCGGCGGAGCCTCGGGATTCGTGATCATCGAGGCTTGCGGCAGGTCGATACGAATGCGGTGCTGCATCATCGGTGCCGTGATCATGAAGATGATCAGCAGCACCAGCATCACGTCGACCAGCGGCGTGACGTTGATTTCGGCCATCGGCGCGCCGCCGCTGCCGCCACCACCTGAACTGAATGCCATGGCTTACTTCCTCGCAACAGGCGCCGCCGGGGTTGCGGGACGGGCCGGTGCAGGAGCCGCACCCGCTTCGACGCGCGAACCGGTGGCAAAGAAGTCGTGCAGGTCGTGAGCAAACTCGTCGAAGCGCGCCAGGATCACGCGATTGGAGCGCACGAAGAAGTTGTACGCGAGCACCGCCGGGATTGCGACGAGCAGACCGAACGCGGTCATGATCAGCGCTTCGCCCACCGGACCGGCCACCGCCGACATGGACGCGTCGCCCGATGCCGAGATGCGGATCAGGGCGTGATAGATGCCCCACACCGTACCGAGCAGACCGACGAACGGACCCGTCGAACCGACCGTCGCGAGCACGGTAAGACCGCCTTCGAGACGACCGCTTTCGCGGGCAACGGCCTGGCGCAGCGCACGATCGATGAATTCAGACCGGTTCAGCGCTTCGACAAGGCGGCTGCCTTCGTGACGCTGGTGATGAGCGGCGGCCGAAGCGCAATCCAGCGCGATCTTGGAGAACGGCTCCGAGGCCGGCTGCTCTTCCATGAAGCGGATCGCTTCCTGAGCCGACGGCGTTTCCCAGAACGTGCGCATCACCGTGTTCATACGGCTGCGAATCGCGGTGTTGCGGATCATGTTCAGGATGATCCAGTAGACCGATAGAACCGAGAACAAGCAAAGCGTCACGAAGACAATGGCGCCAAGCAGATCGAAGTTCGGGTTGGTCGGGTTGTAGTTCTGGATCAGGTGGCTGAAGCCCATTTCTTTCAGGGCTGCGGCATTGCTGTTGGTGCCGAGCGTCGGCGCAACAGCTGCCGCCGCGTCAGCCGCCGGAGAAACAGACCCCGCCGGGGTCGAAGTGTCTTGGAACATGACGCTACCCTTGAATTAAGTGAAACGGTGGAAGTTACAGTTCGTTGAGGCTGAAGCGGAACGGAACCAGAGCCCAGCCCTCAACCGTAGAACCGTTTTTCTGACCCGGATTGAACACCCAAGTCTGCGCGGCATCAATCGCCGCACGATCCAGTTCGCGAAATCCGGAAGATTTTTCGACCTGGATGTCCTTGGGCTTGCCATCCACACCGACCAGGACGCGCAGTACGACTTCGCCTTCATGACGTTGACGCACGGCCTGCGGCGGGTAGCGCGGCGGACGAGCTTTGCGATAGCTGATGTTCTCGGTCGGCGCAATGTCCGACGGCGGCGCTGGCGGCGCCGGCGGCGCGGGCGGCGGTGCCGGGATCGCCATGGGCGAGGCTTCCTCGACCACGACGGCTGGCGGCGGCTCCGGTGGCGGAGTCGGCGGCGGCCTCACCTTCTCGATGATTTTCGGCGGCGGCTTTTTAGGCGGCTCCGGAGGCGGAGGCGGGGGCGGAGGCGGCGGCGGAGGCGGTTCGACGAATTCGACCGAAACGATGGTCTCCTTCTTCTTTTCCTTCGCCTGCGGCGGCGCCACCGGTGCAATCATCAGGATGAAAGCGATTCCGTGCACGGCCATGGCGGCGGCCAGCGCTGAGGTGCGCCTCCAACTGTACGTTTCGCGCTGGTCTTCTGTGGTCAACGCCATTTGCTCTGAACCAAGGTTCGCTGTGTGAGATCTGGGGGCTTGTCGCACTGGGCGCCGAGCCGCGGGTGACGCGGCGGGGGCTGGCACCGTACACGAGGCCAGCCCGACGCTCAACAGTAGCAATCGGGACGGCTATGTTAACCCGGCCTGAAGGTCGCCGAACACCACGCAGGTATTGCGAGGAGTGCGGAATGACTTACTTTTTCTTCGGAGCGCCTCCGCCCTTGATCATCTTGAGCCACGTACCAGCCATCTGGCGGGTTTCCTCGTAGCTCTGCGCCTTTTCCATGGCAGCAATTGCAGCGCTCTTGTTACCGAGTTCGTTTTCGGCGTTGCCGAGCAGCACATAAGCAGCGCCCTGGCGCTTGACGCCGCGGGAGAGAGCCTTGGTCAGTGATTCTTTGGCCGGCGCCCACAACTGATTGTTGATCTGGAGCTGGCCTCGCAGAAGGTCGGCTTCGCCGTCCTTGGCCAGCGGCGATGCCTTGCCGTAGGCATCGATGGCCTTGGTTTCGTTCTCGGCGAGCGCATAGGAGTCGCCGAGCAGCTTGTACATGTCGTAGCTCGGCTGGATCGCGCCCTTCTGGAAGCCCTCTTCCAGCAGTGCCGCCCCCTCTGCCGGCTTTTCGGCCTGACCATACAGCTGGGCCAGCAGCTTGTAGTCGTCCGCCGTCGTGATCAGACCCTTGGCCTTGGCGTCCGTTAGAAGCTGCAACGCCTTTTCGTTCTGGTCGTTGTTGACATAGATCGAAGCGAGCTGCTGGATGAGCTTCTTGTCGGTCGGATTTTTCTGCAGCTGCGATTCCGAAAGCTTTGCCGCTTCCCCGAACTGGTTCAGTTCGAAGTAGCTGGCCATGAGGATCTGGTTCCAGCTGTCCTGTGGCTTATCGCTGGCGGCGATTGCCAGCTTCATTGCATCGATCGCTTCCTGGAACTTGTCGGCGCGATAGAGCGCATTGCCCTTGACGGCCAGTGCCTCGGCCTTCTTGTCGCCGCTGAGTTCGATGTACTGATCGACGGTCTTCGCGGCGTCTGCGTACTGCTCTTCCTGGAGCTGGAACTGGGCCAGGGTGTAGATGGCCGGGAACTGGTTGGAATTGGGCAGCGCGTCGAGGGCGATCGCTTCCTTTAGGTCAGCGATGGCGCCAGCGCCGTCTTCCTTTTCCCACTTCGCATTGGAGCGCAGATAGAGCGCGAAGGCCTTCGCGTATGGGGTTACCTTCTTGTCCGCGAGCACTTCGTCGATCAGGCCGATGGCCTTGTCGGCTTCGCCGTCGCTTGCCGCTTCCTGAGCCTTGTTGAGCTTGGTGCCCAGCGAGCCCGGCATGTCGGTCTTGGGATCGTTGCGCTTGGCATTGGGGTACGCGTTCTCGGTCTGCTTGCTGCTGCTCTTGCTGGAACGTTGCTCGTTGGAACGTTCGCCCGGCAGACGCG
Organism: Tahibacter sp.; assembly: GCF_032229445.1. Taxonomy (NCBI): domain Bacteria; kingdom Pseudomonadati; phylum Pseudomonadota; class Gammaproteobacteria; order Lysobacterales; family Rhodanobacteraceae; genus Tahibacter; species Tahibacter sp. The sequence goes on along the minus strand of NZ_JAVTWC010000109.1, from coordinate 157,469 downwards.
AGGCGGAAGCGATTCCGGCCGCGAGCAGAGAAACTGCACCGAGACAAAGGACAAGCTTCTTGGCGTTGGGAGCATGCATTGAGTAGCGCCTCGACTGGATTCTCGCGGCCTGCATTTCAGGCAAGCGGTAAAGGGGTCGCAGAGCGTAATCCGCGAATGTTCAAACTACAAGCGCACGAGCTTCCCGATTCGTTATCGCGGCGTTAAAAAGAAACCTAGGTATTCCATGCGCTTGCAACGAGTTGTTACGAGTTGAAGGGGCCAGCGGCAACTTCGTTTAAATCAGCGGGTTTACGGGGATTTTCGTAGGTTGCGTTGCTTTATTAATTTGGTGACAAAAACCAAATTCCAATTAAGCAATAAATAGAGTTTCGCGAGGCGGCTGCGCCCAGCTTGATTCTGCGCAAGTCCGGACAAATCGGCGTTGAATTGCGCGACCAGATCGGCGCCCTGCCCGGGCTTGCAACGGATTCATCAGCGCAGCGGGGTCGAGCTTGTCGTTCCCCGCGTGAACATCGGATGCACGGCGGCCGCTCGGCCGCCGTCCGATCAGACGTCGAGGTTCGCGACGCGCAATGCGTTGGACTCGATGAACGCGCGACGGGGTTCGACGACATCGCCCATCAGGGTGGAAAAGATCTGGTCGGCGGCGACGGCGTCCTCGATGCTGACCTGTAGCAGGCGGCGCGTTTCGGGGTTCACCGTAGTTTCCCAGAGCTGCTCGGGGTTCATTTCGCCGAGTCCCTTGAAGCGCTGGATGGTGCGTCCCTTCTTCGCTTCGTCCATGAGCCAGGAGCGTGCGCGTGCGAAGGACTCGACCGGCGTAACGGCATTGCCGCGACGAATTTCCGCGCCCGGCTGCACCAGATCGGCGAGTTGCCGCGCGATATCGAGTATCGGCTTCATTTCCGGGCTCGCGATGAACGTGGCCGGGAGCATCTGGGTATGGGTCAGACCATGCTGGTCGCGCTCGACGATGAGTGCCGCCGGATGATCTGGCGTCGCACCCTGGACACGCAGACGATATTGAGCGCGGCCAAGACCTACGTTGTTGAGTCGCGCAGAAATACGCGCCAACCACTGCGCGGTTGCAGCCTCGTCGTGCCAGATGCTGTCGTCGAGGGCGGGCAGCTCCAGCATTGCAGCCAACAGAACGGGGTCGCAGCGATGGCTCAGGCGATCGATCTGATCCAGCGCGGTCTGGTATTCCGCGAGCAGCTTTTCGAGGGCGACGCCGGTGATGGGCGGTGCATCGATGCTGTAGCGCAGCCCGGCCTGGTCGACTGCATTGCCGATCAGGTACTGATTCAGGGCGCCGTCGTCCTTCAGATAGAGCTCGGTCTTGCCCTGCTTGAGCTTGTACAGCGGCGGCAGGCCGATATAGACGTAGCCGCGCTCGATGAGTTCGGGCATCTGGCGGTAGAAGAACGTCAGCAGCAACGTGCGGATATGCGAGCCGTCCACGTCCGCGTCGGTCATGATGATGATGCGGTGATAGCGCAGCTTGTCGGGGTTGTACTCGTCCTTGCCGATACCGCAGCCCAACGCGGTGATCAGCGTTCCCACCTCGGCGGACGACAGCATCTTGTCGAAGCGTGCACGTTCGACATTGAGGATCTTGCCCTTGAGCGGGAGGATCGCCTGGGTCTTGCGGTTGCGGCCTTGCTTGGCAGAACCGCCGGCCGAGTCACCCTCGACGATGAACAGCTCGGACAGCGCCGGGTCTTTTTCCTGGCAGTCGGCCAGTTTGCCGGGCAGACCGGCAATGTCGAGGGCACCTTTCCGGCGCGTCATTTCACGCGCCTTGCGAGCAGCTTCACGGGCGCGCGCAGCGTCGACGACCTTGCCGGCGATGGCTCGTGCCTCGGCAGGGTTTTCGAGCAGGAACTCCTCGAGCTTCGCGTTGACGACCTGCTCGACGATCCCCTTTACCTCGGACGAGACGAGCTTGTCCTTGGTCTGCGACGAGAATTTCGGATCTGGCACCTTCACCGACAGGACCGCAATCATGCCCTCGCGCATGTCGTCGCCGGCGAACGCAACCTTCGCGTTCTTGCCGATGCCGGAGCGCTCGATGTAATTGCTGATGCAACGGGTCAGCGCCGCGCGGAATCCGGTCAGATGCGTGCCGCCGTCGCGTTGCGGGATGTTGTTCGTGAAGCAGAAGCAGGTTTCCTGGTAGGCGTCGGTCCACTGCAGGGCCGCTTCCACCGTAATGCCGTCCTGTTGCGCGTTGAAGGTGACGACGTTGGGATGGAGCGGCGTCTTGAGCAACGCCAGATGCTGGACAAACGACCGGATACCGCCTTCGTACTCGAAGATGTCGTGCTTGTCGTGGCGCTCGTCGAAGATTTCGATCTTGACGCCCGAGTTCAGGAATGACAGCTCGCGCAGACGCTTGGCGAGGATGTCGTAGTGGAACTCGATGTTGGTGAAGGTCAGCGGACTGGGAAGGAAACGGACCGTGGTGCCGCGGCGCGTGGATGCCGCTCCCTGCTTGATCGGATAGACCGGTTCGCCGTGCTGGTATTCCTGGATGAACTCGAACCCATCGCGAAAGATGTTGAGCCACAGGTGCGCGGAAAGGGCGTTGACGACTGAAACGCCGACGCCATGCAGGCCGCCTGAAACCTTGTAGGAGTTGTCATCGAACTTGCCGCCAGCGTGCAGCACGGTCATGACGACTTCGGCAGTAGACCTGCCCTCTTCCGGATGGATGCCGACCGGAATGCCACGGCCGTTGTCGCTGACGCTGACCGAACCGTCCTGGTGAATGGAGACGACGACATGATCGCAAAAGCCAGCCAGGGCCTCGTCGATCGCGTTGTCGACGACTTCGAAAACCATGTGGTGCAGGCCGGTGCCGTCATCGGTGTCGCCGATGTACATGCCGGGGCGCTTGCGTACAGCTTCGAGGCCTTTGAGGACTTTGATATTGCTGCTGTCGTACTGATCGCTCATGCGTCTCGCCAGGCGTGGCCATGTCCAGGACCGGACACGGCAAAGGAAACAGGAAGGCCCGGAATTATAGCAGTCTGGTGACGCTCCCCTGTTCCACGTGGAACACGGCGTGCTTCCGGCGCCGCATGAACTCGGTCGGCATCGGCGCTGTGCCCGTAATGAGCACCTGTGCGTCTATCGAATCCAGCCAACACGCGACAGCCTCCTGATGACTGCTGTCGAGCTCCGACGCCAAGTCGTCCAGGCAGATTACGGGCCACTCGCCGCGTTGTTCGCGAAACAACCGGGCTTGTGCGAGCAGACACAGCAGCGCGGCGAGCTTCTCCTGCCCGCGCGACAGATGCTCCCGCTCGGGCGCCGCCTCGAATGAAATCCGCCAATCGGCGCGATGCGGTCCGACGCTCGTATGCGCCCGCTCGCGATCCCTGGAGCGCCGCTCCGCCAAGGCGTCGATCAGCGTCAATTCCGCGGCCCATCCACGGCTATACCGCAATTCGGGTGCTCCGAGCTCGGATGCCAGAACGGCGCCAATCTCCGCGACCAGTGGATCGAGCAACGCCAGATAGTCGCCTCGCCACCCAGCCAGCGAGCTTGCCGTCCTCGCAAGTTCCGCGTCCCAGATATCGAGATCCTCGTCACGACCTCCTTGCCTCAGCAGCGCGTTGCGCTGACTCAGTGCGCGGCGATACCGCCTCGCCACCTCAACGTAGGTCGGTTCCACGTGGAACAACGCCCAATCGACGAAATGCCGGCGCTCTTCAGCCGCACCCGAAATCAACGCATGAGAGCCAGGCTCGAAACAAACCACCGCAATTTCTCGCAACAACTCGGCCAGCGAACTGATCTCCACGCCATCGAGTCGCGCCGCCCAGTCACCGCGCCGCCGCGACAACCCTAAGCGCCGGTGCATCCCTTCTGCCGAAATCACAGCAAAGATCTCGAGCGACTGTTCGCCGAAACGAATCAAGCTGTCGCGCTTGACCGAGCGAAACGACCGGCCATGAGAAAGCATGTACACAGCTTCGAGAACCGATGTCTTTCCCGCACCGTTGGCACCCACAAACTCACTGACACCCGCCCCGAGCGAAATCTCCGCATTGACGACATTGCGCAGATTCGCCAGTCGAAGTTCACATAGCTCCATCTGCGCTCGCCACCCGCTTCGCCAATAAAAAAGCCTGCGGCGCATACACCCCGCAGGCTCGGTTCTTCCCAACAGCTCGCCGCGCTCAGAGGCGCAACGGCATCACGACGTGTCGCGATTCTTCCGAATCCACCGCCTTGAGAAGGCAGCTCGACTGACCATCACGCAGGCAAACCACAACATTCTCACCGGTCAACGCGCTGAGCGCGTCGAGCAAATAGTTCACGTTGAAACCGACGCTCAGGTCACTGACGACGGTATCGGCTTCCAGTTCCTCATGCGCCTCTTCCTGCTCCGGATTGTGCGCAATGATGCCGAGACGGCCAGGCGCAACGTCAAGCTTCACACCCCGATACTTCTCGTTGGACAGAATCGCTGCACGCTGCAATGCGCTCCGCAGCGTCTCGCGTCCGATCCGCACTTCCTTGTCCGCTCCGATCGGAATCACCGCTTCGTAATCCGGGAAGCGCCCATCGATGAGCTTCGACGTGAACTGCACATCACCGCGCCGTACGCGCAGATGGTTCCTGCCGAACTCCAGCACGACCAAACCATCGCCGCTCTCGAAAAGGCCCTGTAACTCGAGAACGCCCTTGCGCGGAATGATGATCTGCCGCCGTTGCGAAATCTTCGCCTGGACGGCCGTTTCCGCGAGCGCGAGGCGATGACCGTCAGTGGCTACGCAGCGCAAAGCATCTTCACGCAGGTCTACCAGCATGCCGTTCAGGTAATAACGCACGTCCTGATGCGCCATCGCAAACGCAGTCCGATCCATCAGGTTCTTCAACGTCGCTTCGGGCAACTCGACCTTGTCGACGGTCTCGATACTTTCAATGACGGGGAACTCACTCGCCGGCAGAGTGGCCAGCGTAAACCGGCTGCGGCCAGCAGTGACTACCACTCGATCGCCGTTGAGACGCACATCGATCGCAACACCGTCCGGCAATGCGCGACAGATGTCGAACAACTTGCGCGCCGGGATGGTGATCTCTCCCGCTTCGCTGGTAACAGCCGGGACTGTCGCCACCATCTCGACTTCCAGGTCGGTGCCAGTGAAGGACACCCGTCCATCGGATACCGCTACCAACAGGTTCGCCAACACGGGCAAGGTCTGTCGCCTTTCGACGACGCCGACGACCTGTTGCAGTGGCTTGAGCAGTGCTTCGCGCTGGAGACTGAATCGCATGGTCAGGGTTTCCCGGTTCGCTAACGAACGCTTTTGTTCTTTATAGGAAGATAACAGTGGTTGTAGTGTCGCGAAAAACTGGGGACTACCCGGATTTTCATATCAAAATCAACGCATTGAACGATTCGAAACTAGTCTGGTTGCGCGGGGCCGGCCTGTCGATGGATTGTGGATAACTTTAGTCCCCAGCGCCGTCCCCTGTTTATCCACAGGCAATCAGCCGGTCAAGATGCGAACCAGCTTTTCATAGTCCTGACGCAGCTTTCCATCAGTTTCCGTGAGGTCCCTGATCGTCCGGCAGGCGTGCAAAACGGTCGTATGGTCGCGACCGCCAAACGCTTCGCCGATCTCGGGCAGGCTGTGCTCGGTAAGTTCCTTCGACAGCGTCATCGCCACCTGGCGAGGGCGCGCCAACGAGCGCGAACGACGTTTCGACAACAGGTCCTGTAGCCGCAGCTGATAGAAATCGGCGACAGTCTTCTGAATATTCGGCACGGTGATCGACTGCGCATGGACGGTCAGCAGATCCCGCAAGGTCTCTTGCGCGAATTCCAGCGTGATCGCCCGGCCCAGGAAGTTCGCCCGTGCGGCAAGCGTGTTGAGCGCGCCTTCGAGGTCGCGCACGTTGGAACGCATGCGCTTGGCAATGAGCAGCGCCACATCCTCCGGCAGATTCATGCCCTTGGCCTGCGCCTTGGACAGCAGGATGGCCGCGCGCGTCTCGAAGTCGGGCGGCTCGATCGCGACCGACAAACCCCACCCCAGGCGCGACTTCAGCCGCGGTTCGAGGTTTTCGACTTCCTTGGGATAGCGATCACAGGTCAGGATGATCTGCTGCTTGCCTTCGAACAGCGCGTTGAAGGTGTGGAAGAACTCTTCCTGCGTCGTGTTCTTGCCGGCAAAGAACTGGATGTCGTCGATCAGCAACGCATCCACTTCACGAAAGCGGCGCTTGAACTCGTCCATGTTCTTGTTGCGCAGTGCGTCGATCATCGCCGAGACGAATTGCTCGGACCGCAGGTACATCACCTTGGTGCGTGGATTGTTCTCGCGAATCAGGTTTCCGGCCGCGTGCATCAAATGGGTCTTGCCCAGACCGGTACCGCCGTACAACAGCAACGGGTTGTAAGCCCTGCCCGGATTGGTCGCGACCTGGATGGCTGCCGCCTTGCCCAGCTGATTGGACTTGCCTTCCACAAAGCTGTCGAAGGTGTAGTTCGGGTCCAGGTTGCCGTCGAACTCGACGACCGGCGGCGGCATTTCGACCGGCGCTGCAGGACCTGCGTTGCGGGACGGCCTGGCAGCAAGCGTGCGACGCGCGTTCAGCGTGCCGACTTCCAGCCGTACCGGAATGCTCCGCCCGGCCAGGTGGTTGAGGATCGCGCGGATGCGCGGCAGGAATTCGTTCTCAATCTGCTCCAGCGTATAAGCATTCGGCGCGAGCAGGCGCAGACCGTCGTCGCCCTCCGCCGGTTGCAGCGGTTTGAGATAGGTGTGGATATCTTCAGCGCCGAACTCGCCTTCCAGGCGTTCCAGACAGCGCCGCCAGAGTTCGCTCATTACATCCTCGTCGACGGGCGGGGTGCCGGGGCTGGCCCGGCAGGGCGCGGAAGTCTACGCCGACGCTCGTTTTTCCGCCACGCGCGCCTTGACACTGTCGCGTCGCCGACACTATTCTCCCGCCCCTTTTCCCACCTTTTCACCGGAGCGACGCCATGAAGCGTACGTACCAGCCCAGCCGCCTCAAGCGCGCTCGTGACCACGGCTTCCGCAGCCGCATGAAGACCAAGAACGGCCGCAAGATCATCAACGCTCGCCGCGCCAAAGGCCGCAAGCGTCTCGCAGTCTGAATCTCCGACTCGCGGCGACATGGGAGCGTTCTGCTTCCCGCGCGCCGCGCGGTTGCTCAAGCCGGGTGATTTTGCCCGCTTGCGCCAGGCCAGCCGGAGGATCGGCAGCCGCTATTTCAGTGCTGAATACCGTATCACCGACGACACCGCTGCCCGTATGGGCCTCGCGGTGTCTCGTCGCGTCTCCAAACTGGCCGTACAACGCAACCGCCTCAAGCGCCTCGCGCGGGAAAGCTTCCGCCATAACCGCGCTGCACTCGGTCCTGTCGATGTACTCGTCATCGCACGTAGCGCGGCAGTCGCCGTGGCGGGCAGCGAACTGCTGGCCGATCTGGATCTGCTCTGGAGCAAACTGCCGCGCGCGCAGCGTTGAAGCCGCAACGGTCGACCGGCACAATGCGAGGTCGACCCGCGCGCCGCGGCCGATCCGCCTTGATCCACCTTCGTTCCGTCCCCATTCGCGTCCGGCCCCGCCCGGCAGCCAGCCCTTGCGTACCCCATGAATAATCCGCGTTCCATCCTGTTGATCGCCCTGTTGCTGGTGTCCTACCTGATCTGGAACCAGTGGCAGCAGGACTATGCGCGGCCCGCCGCCATCGCCGCGCCGGAAACCACGGTTCCCGCCGCTCCAGGCACGGCGCCGCCGGCTGCCGTAGCCAGCGACGAGGTACCCAGCGCCAACGCAACACCGCAGACGCCGACGAACGGTGATGCGCCGGCCGCTGCAGTGCCGGGCGCCACCACTGAAGGCAAGGGCGATCTCGTCGAAGTCAGCAACGATGTGCTCAAGCTGTGGATAGACACGCGAGGGGCCACGATCGTGCGTGCCGATCTGCTCGCGTATCCGCAGCAGCCCAAGGATTACGCGCACCCGGTGCGCCTGCTCGACGACAGCGCGGATCACTACTTCGTCGCACAGTCGGGTCTGGCCAGCGCCGCCGATTCGGTCAAGGCCGCCAGCCATCAGGACACCTTCGTCGCCGAGCAGAAGAGCTACACGCTCGCGCCCGATCAGAAGACGCTGGAAGTGACGCTGACCTGGAACGATCCTGCAGGCCTGACCGTGCGCAAGGTGTTCGTGCTCGAGCGCGGCAGCTACGTGCTCGGTACCCGCCAGGAAATCAGGAATGCCGGCGCCGCGCCCTGGCGCGGCAATGCGTATCGCCAACTGCAGCGCGTAATCCCGCAATCCGCCTCGCACGGTTTCTTCGGTTCGATCACGAACCCGCAGGCCTACAGCTTCACCGGCGCCGCGTGGTATTCGCTCGACGAAAAATTCCAGAAGCTCGCGTTCGACAAATTCCTCAAGACCCCGCTGCAGGGCCGTCCGGTCACCGGCGGCTGGGTGGCGATGCTGCAGCACTATTTCTTCGCCGCATGGTTGCCGCCGGCGAGTTCGGCTGAGACCTATACGACCGAGGTCCGCGACGGCGTGCATCCGCGCTTCACGATCCGCGCGATGGGTCCTGCGCTGACCGTGCCGCCCGGCGGCAGCGAGACCAGCGAAGCCCGGCTGTACATTGGTCCGAAGCTGCAGAGCAGCCTCAACGATGTCGCCCCCGGCCTGGCGCTGACCATCGACTACGGCATCCTGACCGTGATTTCCGAGCCCCTGCACTGGGTTCTCGCCAAGTTCCACGCGCTGACCGGCAACTGGGGCGTCGCCATCATCCTGCTGGTGCTGCTGATCAAGGCCGTGTTTTTCAAGCTCAGCGAAGCGCAGTACCGCTCGATGGCCAAGATGCGCAAGTTGCAGCCGCGCATCCAGGCGCTGAAGGACCGCTACGGCGATGACCGCCAGAAGCTCGGCCAGGCGCAGATGGAGCTGTTCCAGAAGGAGAAGATCAACCCACTCGGCAGCTGCCTGCCGATGGTGGTGCAGATCCCAGTGTTCTTTGCGCTGTACTGGGTGCTGGTCGAGAGCGTGGAACTGCGCCAGGCGCCGTTCTTCCTGTGGATCCAGAACCTGACCGCACCCGACCCCTACTTCGTGCTGCCGATCCTCAATGCCGCGACCATGATCGCCACGCAGTATCTGACACCGACCACGGGCATGGACCCGGTGCAGGCCAAGATGATGAAAGCCATGCCCGTCGTGTTCTCGGTGCTGTTCGCATTCTTCCCCGCCGGCCTGGTGCTGTACTGGACCGTCAACGGCATGACCTCGCTGTTGCAGCAGTGGATCATCACGCGCCGCATCGAGGCATCCGACAAGGCGTGATCGCCAGCGGCGCCCGGACGGCACAACGTCCGGGCGCCGTCGCTGTACCCCGCCGCTGCGCTGCGCGCCACGCTGGAAAACGCGATGCGCCCGTGCTTGCGACCACAGGCCTGCCATGACCGCCAACGCCGAAACCATCGCCGCGATCGCGACCGCACCGGGCGCCGGCGGCATCGGCGTGCTGCGCGTATCGGGCGCGACCGCGACGGCCATTGCGACCACCCTGCTCGGTCGCGCGCCGCGGCCACGCCACGCGCACTATTGCGCGTTCCGCGACGGCACGCGCGCGCTCATCGATCGCGGAATTCTGCTGCATTTTCCACTACCGAACTCGTTCACCGGCGAAGACGTGGTCGAGCTGCAGACCCACGGCTCGCCCGTGGTGCTGAACCTGCTGTTGCGCCGAGTCTGCGAACTCGGTGCGCGACCCGCGCGTGCCGGCGAGTTCTCCGAGCGCGCGTACCTCAACGGCAAGCTCGATCTGGCCCAGGCCGAAGCGATCGCCGACCTGATCGCGAGCCAGTCCGAAGCCGCCGCCCGCGCCGCGCTGCGCTCGCTCGACGGCGTGTTCTCCGCTCGCGTGAAGCACCTGCTCGGGAACCTGGTCGACCTGCGCGTCTACATCGAAGCTGCGATCGATTTTCCGGAAGAGGAAATCGACTTCCTCGCCACGCCCGAATTGCGCGCGCGCCTGGACGGCGTCAGCGAAGAACTGTCCGCGCTGCTCGCCGAAACGCGCCGCGGCGTGCGCCTGGCCGACGGCCTGCATGTCGTCATCGCCGGACGACCGAACGCCGGCAAGTCCAGCCTGCTCAACGCGCTCGCCGCGCAGGACCGTGCCATCGTCACGCCCATCGCCGGCACCACGCGCGACGTGCTGCGTGAAAACATCCAGCTCGACGGCGTGCTGCTGACCCTCGTCGACACCGCCGGCCTGCGCGATTCAACCGATATCGTCGAACGCGAAGGCATGCGCCGCGCACGCAACGAACTCGAACGCGCCGATGTGGCGCTGCTCGTGACCGACACCGGGGATCTGACCGAGGACATCGCCCTGCTCGGTCCGGCGCAATCCGGGCAGACGCGCATCGTCGTCTGCAACAAGATCGATCTCACGCCTGGAGCAACGTCGTCACGCACCGACAGCAAAGCCGGCATCCGCATCGATCTCTCCGCGCGCACGGGTGAGGGCCTCGATCTGCTGCGCAAGGAACTCAAGGGACTCGCCAGTGGTGGTAGCGGCGACGACAGCCACGGCGCCTTCAGCGCGCGCACGCGCCATGTCGTCGCGCTCGAGCGCGTCGCCGCGCATCTGGCCGCGGCGGAGTTCGCGCTGGTCGTCCAGCACGCCGGCGAACTCGCCGCCGAGGAACTGCGTCACGCACAGCGGGATCTAGGCGAGTTGACCGGCGAGTTCAGCAGCGATGATCTGCTGGGTGCGATCTTCTCGAGCTTCTGCATCGGGAAGTAGGATCGGTTCCTACGGAGCTTTGGCTCAAGTAGCGCGTGGCGATTGAGCATGAAAGCTTTGCTGACTATTTGCGCAAGACCGCGGCACGCAATACATGCACTGATGCGACCCCTCGCTTATGCCCCGTTGGGGGACGAATCTGCCCCTTCGGTGCAGTCGACGGCTTACGGGCCCTATCTTGACTGTTGTAGAAAAATAGTGTTCAGAGCTAGACTCTGAACATGGGCAAGAAATTGAAAGGATACTCAACGGTCGAAGCAGCAGCCATCTCGGGGCTGACGCTGACAATGGTCGACTATCTGGCCCGAACCGGAGTTGTTCGGCCATCGATCGAAGCGAAACCTGGCCGTGGACGCCCGCGGATCTACTCATTTGGAGACCTCGTTGCTCTTCGGGCTCTAAAAACGCTACTCCGCGCTGGCGTAGACGTCTTGCATCTCCGGAAGGGAATCGCCGGCTTACAGAAGTGCTACGGCAAATCGCTTGCAACATGCCCGGCCGATTACCTATTCACTGATGGTAAGTCTCTCTACCTTCGGAACGGTTCGGACCCGGTCTCCGACGTGTCGAAGGGAGGACAATTGGTCTTCCTCTTCATGTGCGACCTCCGCCACCTGGACTTGGAAACGCGCCGAGATGCCGAAACACACTCAATCCCGCGTCGAGTCTGCGGATGAATGCGATGACGCCTACCCGGCTATCGAATAACGCATTGGCGCAGCTAGTCGGGGACGCAGCAGTTGCTAAGCGCCGCGCCCGAATCGTCGGAGGTGTTGCTGCTGCTCGCGGCCACGACTATGAACAGCTCTTCATTGCGCATCGAGTGGCCAGACTTCTGATGAAGTTTGAAACGACGGGTACGGACGCCACTGTGGAGTGGCAGTCGGCCGAGTTTATCGATGACGTAGTGGTGCGGCGAGACTCAGCCTTGTGTGTGAAGGCGTATCAGCTGAAGAACACCGCAGAGGTTAGCTGGACAGCGAATCAAAATACGATTACTGAGGACTTTCAGCTGCAAGCAACTGTAAGTGCAATTGAGGGATACACAAGGACGCGACTTCGCTTGGTTTGCTCGGACAGGGATCGAGCGACTAGGTTAAACAATGGCGTTCCCGCGACGATCGCTGCCCAGACAAAAGCAATCTTCTTCCCCTATCACGAGAAGGTGCAAAAGGTGATCGAGGGGCATGCCTGGATGCGCGATGACTTCGCCTTACTATCTAGGCACGCTGACCCCTCCTTGGTGGACTGCGTCGATGTAGCAAGCGTGCTTGCAGGCGCTTGGTCTGTTCTCAAACCGACCGCGGCAGTGAGTGCGGTTTTCCAACAAGCACGACGAACATCACCTACAATTCTGAGACCCTTTGTTCCGGGTGCCGACCCTGCCGCTCGGCTCCGGCCTGAGGTTCGAGTCATCCTCGATGGTTTGCCAGGGTTCAAGTACGATATCGTAAGGGGCTTCCTGAAATGGTCGTTAGATGCCGGCAATACTTCGGGCACGCTCAAAATCGACTGCTTCGACCCAGATTTCGATGCTCTCCAAGATCAAATTGTGCAGCGCACGCCTGCCACCTTCGAAGAGATTGAGGAGTTACTCTGATGAGAGCTTTCACAAACTTCGCGGATGATTCCACACGCTCGCTCCTGGGAATTCTTGCAGACAAGAGCTCGAGCGAAGAACTGTATCGAAGCGCCATGGGCAAGCTCGGCGAGGCACTCGCTGAAGTTATTGCGCGTGAATTTGCAACCGCATGCCGTGGAAGCGTCTACTTAGTGTGCACGGTTGAGGATGCAGATTTTCTTGCCCGGGGTCTGCTTGAAGGTCTTCTGGCGACCGGAGTTGATTCATCTCAAGTCAGGTTCGCATGTTTTTGGAACGAGCGGTCACGCAAGTTCACGAACTCTGATATCGAGGCTTTTGATATAGCTCCCATCGTCAAGCAGTACAAGGAACCGGTCGACGTGAGCTCGACGCTCCTGATCATGGTCAAATCGATCATATCTGGAGCGTGCGTTGTGAAGACCAACTTGTCGACGCTGGTCGAAAAGGCGATCCCTCAGAGAGTTATTGTTGCTGCACCAGTGATGGTCCGCGGATCGAAGGACAGACTGGCTTCAGAATTCTCTCCGGAGTTGGCTGGCCGCTTCGAGTACGTGACGTTCGCCTTAGATGATCCCGCGACTGGTGCTGATCATCTGGTCGAGCCTGGAATTGGCGGGTCCGTCTACAAGAGACTAGGCATGGAGAACAAAGCTTCTTACGTCCCGGATTTGGTGAAACGGCGGCGTCGGAGCTTTTCCGCAACAGCCTAGCGCGTGGCTGCGCAATTCCCATGTGGAATGGTGTCCCCGGACCTCTCTTAAACTACCCGAGCCAATCTTCCCCAGGGTGCTCCTATGTGTTCAGCCGAGAGTTTGACCAATGCTTTAGCACTCGCGAAAGTGGGGCGATGAACACGTTCTTCAGCGGTGCCATGTTGATTGTTGGTATAACTTAGGCTGTTCGCGCGAACCTCTTACACCTACGTTCGCAACTTCAGCGCGCTGATTTGGCAAATTTCCGCGTTTGGGTGATCTTTCGTGTTATGCGCATGAAAAAACCGCCGCGGTCTTGAGTGCCTTGTGGTGCCGCCGTCCCTCTCGAACTGTTGCGTTGATGGTGTAACTGTAAGCGTGCCCCCGTAGGTGCCCCCTCATGCGTTGGCGACAAAGGGCTATCGCTACGGACTCAACGGCTTACGATTGATTGACGTGTTTTGCATTGGCAAGTGATTTGACGATGACCGGTCGTCGCTAGTTTCCTAGGAGCGACTCTCATGTATAAATATATACAACTTTCGAAATTAGCGTCAGCATTTTGCTTGCAATCGCTCACCGCCCTAGCTCCGACCACAGGCCAGCTTCGGCGAGGCGGCGCCATAGCGCGCGCCGGCTGACATGGGGGCAAGGAACTGCTGGATGTGGCTAACTGACCCGACCGATCCTTTAATTGCATCGGCAAGATCGGCCGCACCGCGTCAGCCCGTGCGAATGGGCGCCACCGCTACGGGTGCGCTTCCTGCAGCCTCAATACCACTCCAGCAACGACAAGCCCACCCCCACATACGTCGCCCGATGGTTGTAGTCGATCAGGCTCTCGCCATAGCCGTCGAACAACTGCACATGTCCACGAAGCTGATTGTGGATCGGGAAGGCCCAGTCGAACTGGACGGCGCCGCCTTCGGGGCTGGGGCGCAGCATGAGGGCGAATTCGTGGCCGTTCCAGACGCGCACGAGCTGGATGTCGCCGTGGCCGACGTAGTCGCCGATGTCGGGATTGTCGGATTTGTCGAACTCTTCGTCGACGATCCACCAGGGGCGGATCATCAGGGTCCAGTCGTTGTGCTCGAAACCGACCTGGCCGATGACGCGGTTCCAGCTGCGCGACAGCGGCAGGCTGCGGCCGTTGGACTGGTGGTTCACGCCGATGCCGAGCAGGCGGCCGTCCCAGCCGAAGATGCGGTAGTTGGAGCGGAACACCATCATGAGTTCCGGCTCGTAGTTGGTCTCGCGGAACGGGCGCGAGATCTGCGGATTCCCGACCTGCCAGTGCGAGGCCTGGGTGTAGCCGAGCCAGAGGTCGCCGTTGTCGCCGAACAGGTTCTCGAGGATCTTGCCCTTGAAGCTCAGCTGGAACTTCATCTCGGCGGCTTTCAGGCGCTCGGGTAGTTCGACGCTGTGGTTAGGCGACGGGCTGGTCGGCGACGCGTTGATGTTCGACGTATGGAAGAACGGCAGCACGTAGAGCGGCTTGTAGCCGCGGATGTTGAACGCGCCGAGCTTGGAGTCCGCATCGAGTTCCCAGCGGCTGTCGAGCAGTGAGCGGTCCGGCGTGCGCGTGGCACTGCGACCTTCATACGCATACAGCGCCTGCTGTTCCGGCGCGATCGCCGCATTCGGCGGGGGCGCAACGGGACGCGGGAACTGCGAGTCGTAGCACGCCAGGCGCTCGGAGTCCGCAGCGATCGCGGCGCAGGCGCGCGGCTCGCTGGGCGTGGTGGCGTGCGCCGCGGCGGCGGGCAACAGCAGGGCGGCGACGACAGTACGCAGAACCATGGCAGCAGGAATTCCAGGCGGAAAAGCGGATGCTAGCAGGCGACCCGGTCGCGGTTTCGTGCAAATGCGTGCGCACTGCCATGCGTTGCGACATGACGCACACCCCCGAAACCCGTTCTAATGTCGCCTTCGCCCGCGGATGGTGCTTTATGCGTACGATGCTTCTGGCCGGCCTGCTGGCCATTTCCCTGCCTGCGATGTCCGAAAAACTCACGATCGAACGCATTCTCGACGACCCGGCCGTGCTCGGCGCCACGCCGCGGGGTCTGAAGATTTCGCCGGACGGGACGCGCGTGACCTTCCTGCGCGGCAAGGCCGACGACCAGAATGCGCTGGACCTGTGGGAATACCATCTGGCCGACAACGCGACGCGCCTGCTCGTGGATTCGCGCGTGCTGCAGCCGACCGAGGAAGTGCTGTCGGACGCGGAAAAGGCCACGCGCGAGCGGCAGCGCATCGCCGGGCTCAAGGGCATCGTCAACTACCGCTGGGCGCCAGACGGCCAGCGCCTGCTGTTTCCGCTGGCCGGCCAGCTGTACCTGTACGACCTTGCCGCTGCACCGGCCGACGCGGTGCGTTCGCTGACGCCGAAGGACGCGGAAATCATCGACGCGCAAGTCGCGCCGAGCGGCCGCTACGTGTCCTTCGTGAGCCGGCAGAACCTCTGGGTCGTCGATCTCAAGACCAACCTCAAGCAGCGCCTGACCGATGACGGCAAGGACACGGTGCACAACGGCGAGGCCGAGTTCATCGCGCAGGAGGAAATGGAGCGCTTCAGCGGCTACTGGTGGTCGCCCAAGGGTGACTGGATCGCGTTCGAGCGCTATGACGAAGCGGCCGTGCCGGCCGTGCAGCGCTTTGAGATCCAGCCCGACCGCACGGACGTGACCGAGCAGCGCTATCCGGCCGCGGGCCAGCCCAACGCGACGGTGAAGCTGGGCCTGATGCGCCCGACCGGCGGCCGACCGCGCTGGATCGATCTCGGCAGCGACGCGGACATCTATCTGAACCGTGTGAACTGGACGCCGGACGGCAAGCAGGTCGCATTTCAGCGTCAGACGCGCGACCAGCGCCGGCTGGACCTGATCCTCGTCGACGTCGACACGCTCAAACAGCGGCTGCTGCTCAGCGAGACCAGTACGAACTGGGTCAACCTGCACGACGACCTCAAGTTCCTGTCGCGCCAGAGCGCCTTTGTCTGGTCCTCGGAGCGCAGCGGCCGAAAACATCTGTATTTGTACGATATGGAAGGAAAGGAAAAATTCCCTCTTTCCAGCGGCGACTGGAACGTCGATCGCGTGCTCGCCGTGGACGAAGCGGCGGGTCTGGTCTACATCGCCGCCAACCGCGACCACGCGCTGGACAAGCAGGTCTACGCGCTCAAGCTCGACGGCAGCACCGCGGCCAACCCGCAGCGCATCACGAGCGAAGACGGCTGGCACGAGGCGACGTTCGCGAACGACAGTGCTGTGGTATCGCTGTTCGTCGACGCCTGGAGCGATCCGCGTACGCCAACCCAGGTCAGCGTGCGCAAGCCCAGCGGCGAGCGCCTGGCCTGGCTTGCGGAGAATCGCGTCGACGACAATCACCCGTACGCACCCTATCGCGCCGAGCACATCGTGCCCGAGTTCGGCAGCATCAAGGCAGGCGATGGGCAGGATCTGTGGTATCGGCTGTACAAGCCAGCCGGTTTCGACGCGGCGAAGCGCTATCCGGTGATCTCGCATTTCTACGGCGGACCGACCGCGCAGCTCGCCAAACGCGATTTCGGCGACCTGTTCGACCAGTATTTCGCGCAGCAGGGCTATGTCGTCATCACCCTCGACAACCGCGGCATGGCGCGCCGCGGCCGTGCGTTCTCGGATCCGATCCACCGCCAGCTCGGCGAGATCGAGGTGCAGGATCAGCGCGCGGCGCTGCAGTGGCTCGCCAACCAGCCGTGGGTCGATGGCAAGCGCATGGGCGTGTTCGGCTGGAGCTATGGCGGCTATCTCAGCCTGATGATGCTGGCCAAGTCCTCCGATCTCGTCGCGGCCGGCGTGTCGGTCGCGCCGGTCACCGACTGGTCGCTCTACGACACGCACTACACCGAGCGCTATCTCGGCATGCCCAAGGACAATGCCGAGGGCTATCGCAAGAGCGGCGTGCTGCCCTGGCTGGACGGCATGACGTCTCCGCTGCTGCTGATCCACGGCATGGCCGACGACAACGTGCTGTTCACGAACTCGACCCAGCTGATGGCCGAACTGCAGAGCCGCGGCAAGGCGTTTGATCTCATGACCTATCCGGGCGGCAAGCACGGCATGTCGACGCCGGCGATGAAGAAGCACGTCTACAACACGATCAGGCGCTGGTTCGACCGGCAGCTCAAGACCCCGCAGCCCGGGGGCTGACAGGGTTGCGTGGATCCCGCGTTTGTGGGCCGGCGGGTGGATTCCTGGTGCGATAGGCTTGGCGTGGACGTTCACCCGGGGGAGAGTGCGATGTGTCGAGGCGCGCAGGTTGTCTTTCTGGTCGCGGCCGCTGCCGTGGGTTGTGCGGTGCAGGCCGCCGAAGACCTGGCCAGCGCCTGCGGCGTCGGCCGCCGCGTCGTGCTCGAGGACGGGACGCGGGGCGTGGTGACGTCCACCGGCACGATCACGGGCTGCTACGTGAAGCTCGACGACGGTAGCCTGGTAGCCAGCTACCCCGAGCAGATGCGCTTCGAGGAGACTACCGGGAGCGCTGCCCCGCAAGCGGACAGCACGCCGCCGGCGCTTGGTGTATACGAATGCACAACTCCCGGCGTCGGCATTAACGCGGCCGCGATGTTCGGCCTCGTCGATGCGCAGAACTATCGCAACTTCGACGGCAAGCGCGGCCGCTACGCCTTCGACACTGGCAGCGCGACGCTGGTGCTGCTCAGCGGCGACAGTGCAGGTCTGCGCTACCGCAGGGCCTCGGCACGCTCGTTTCGCCTGCTCGAGGACGGCGACAAGCCCAGCGGGACCCACTGCGTTCTCAACACCGCCAAAGACGTAAACGGCGGTCCCTGGTAGTTCCGTAAGGACACGCCGACCGGTTGATGCGAAGGCGCAGCAATCGACCCATGCCGGATGTGCGCGGCAGGACTACACAAACCGCCCCGACTGGAAATCGCGGATCGCCGCGACGATCTGCTCGGGCGTGTTCATGACGAACGGGCCGTACTTCGCGACCGGTTCGTTGAGCGGCTTGCCGGCGACGAGGATCAGACGTGTCGCGTCCGTGCCTGCGGCGAGCGTCAGTGCTTCGCCGTGGCTCAGCACACCGAGTTCGCCGCGCGGCAGCGTGCGTGCCGAATCGCCATCGCCTACGATCGCTTCCCCGTCGTAGACATAGACGAAACCGTTGTGCCGCTGCGGCAACTGCGCCGTCCACTGCGCGCCGGGCTGCAGACGCACGTCGACATAGATCGGCGCAGTCGCGACGTCGGTGACCGGTCCGGAAATCTCGCCGATGCGACCGGTCAGCAGGCGCAGCTCGACGCCGTCGGCCGGCCGCAGCTGCGGCACCTGTTCGGGCGCGATGTCCTGGTAGCGCGGCGCGGTCATCTTGTCCGCGGCCGGCAGGTTGACCCAGAGCTGG
The DNA here is from genome assembly GCF_032229445.1 of Tahibacter sp. Classification (NCBI taxonomy): domain Bacteria; kingdom Pseudomonadati; phylum Pseudomonadota; class Gammaproteobacteria; order Lysobacterales; family Rhodanobacteraceae; genus Tahibacter; species Tahibacter sp. The sequence goes on along the minus strand of NZ_JAVTWC010000109.1, from coordinate 138,935 downwards.
AAGCCCCACATCAGGCCGTCTTCCTGTTCCGGCATCTCCGAGTGCACGATGCCGCGGCCTGCCGTCATCCATTGCACGCTGCCGGCGCGCAGCATGCCGGTATTGCCCTGGTTGTCGCCGTGGCGCATGTTGCCGGCGAGCATGTAGGTCACGGTCTCGAAGCCGCGGTGCGGATGGCTCGGGAATCCCGCCAGATAGTCGCTGGCCTGATCCGAGCGGAACTCATCGAGCATCAGGAACGGGTCGAGCATGTCCAGCGCCGGCTGGCCGATCAGGCGGTTGAGCTTGACGCCGGCCCCGTCGCTGGCGGGTTGGCCGCGCACGGTCGTGACGACGCGGCGCGACGTGAGGGCGGTGGCATTCATGGCGTGCTCCCGAGGGTGAAGCCCGCAAGATGGTCGCCGTGGCTGGCAAAGCCAAGCGACGTGGCGTGAACAGGTTGCTCGCGGAACAGCAACAATGCGGAAACGAGTGAGGAGGAGTGAGAAAACAGAAAAAGCGGTCGGCTCTCACTTGTTTCTCACTCCTCACCCATTCCTGCTCAATGCACCCAGCGCCCGCCACGCCGCCGCGGCGGATCGCGGAACTCGCTCGATGCCGCGCCGCTGCCGGCCTTCTCGCGCTCGCTCGCCGGATGTACGCGCCAATACTGGGCGACCTGCGAAACGACCTGCGGAATGTGCGCGAGGCAGTCGTCGTATTCCTGTTCGGTCAGGCGCTCGAATTCGGCCTCGGCCGTGAGCACGCCTTCGTCGACGGCCAGGGCCATGACGGGGCCGAGCATCTCCATGAGCTGCGCGTCTTCGGCCAGGCGCGATTCCCACGCGCTCGCGCGCAGGTCGATCGCACGGCTCACGCCTTCGCACCAGCCCGCGGCGGACAACGCGACGCCGCCGTCCTCGAGATCGACCTCACCGAGGATGGGCTCGTAGGTCTCGGCGTCGATCTCGCCGAGGATGGAGTCGTTGAGCTTGGCCAGCAGCAGCAGCATGCGTTCGCCCTGCTCTTCGTCGGTGAACGGCGCATGCAGGACTTCGGGCAGCCATTCGTCGGGCATCGCCGGATCCGGGCCTATCGCCAATATCGTCAGCAGGCCATGCACGCCGTCGAGCAGCAGGTCGGCTTCGTTCTCGCGCGCATGCGTGCGCAGGAACTGGTCGAGCTCGTCCAGTTCGTGATCTTCGAGGGAAATTGCCAGTTCGCGTTCGGTCATTCGTTGAGTTCCAGCAGGGCCGGCGCGTGGTCCGACGGACGTTCCCAGCGGCGCGGCTCCAGATCGATGCTCGCGCCGGCGAAGCGAGGACGCAGCGCCTGGCTGGCCAGCACGAGGTCGATGCGCAGGCCGAGGTTGCGGCGGAACGCCGCCTGGCGATAGTCCCACCAGCTGAAGGCGCCGTCGTTGGCGTGGAAATCGCGGAAGGTATCCGACAGGCCGATGCCGAGCATCCGCTGCAGCGCAGTGCGTTCGGGCACGGAGCATAGGATCTGGTCCTTCCAGGCGATGGGGTCGTGCACATCGCGGTCTTCCGGCGCGATGTTGAAGTCGCCGAGCACGATAAGGTTGGGATGGCGCGCGGCCTCCTCGGCGAGATGGTCGGTCACGCGGGCGAGCCAGTCGAGCTTGTAGGCGTATTTCTCGCTGCCGACGGTCTGGCCGTTGACGACGTAGAGGTTGGCGATGCGCAGGTCGCCGACGCTCGCGATCAGGATGCGGCGCTGCGGGTCATCCAGTCCGGCGACATCGGTGACGATGTCCTCCGGCATCGCATGGCGCGCGAGCAGAGCGACGCCGTTGTAGGTCTTCTGCCCGGAAAACACGCACCGATAGCCAAGGCCGGCGAGGTCCGTATCTGGAAATTTAGCATCTTCCAGTTTTGTTTCCTGCAGCGCGACGATGTCGGGCTGGGCGGCGGCCAGCCACTGCTTGAGATGCGGCAGGCGCACGTTGAGCGAATTGACGTTCCAGGTCGCGATTTTCATGGGCGGATTCTAGCAGTGCTCGTCTGTGCCGCCAGGAACGGCACGGACACTGGGGCGGCCGGCGACGCTGTGGCGAAGCCGGGCGGACGTCAGGCCCGAGCTCACGCCGCGGCCTGGTCCAGTCCGTAGCTGTGCAGCAGCGCCGCCGCGTCGGGCTCGCGACCGCGGAACGCGACGAAGCTCTCCAGGGCCGGGCGTGAACCGCCGACCGCGAGCACTTCGCGCCGGAATGCCTCGCCCGTGTCGCGGTTGAACACGCCTTCGGCCTCGAAGCGCGAGAACGCGTCGGCCGACAGCACCTCGGCCCAGAGGTAGCTGTAGTAGCCCGCGCCGTAGCCGCCGGAAAAGATGTGGGTGAAGCTGTGCGCGAAGCGCTGCCAGGACGGCGGCAGGATGACGGCGACCTCGCTGCGCACCTGCTGCAGCACCTCGTTCGTGCGCGCGCCGCGGGCCGGATCGAACTGCAGGTGCAGGCGGAAATCGAACAGGCCGAATTCCAGCTGTCGTACGAGGAACATGCCGGCCTGGAAATGGCGCGCGGCGAGCATGCGCTCGAACAGCTCCTGCGGCAGCGCTTCGCCGGTCTCGTGGTGACGTGCAAACAGATCCAGCGTCTCGCGCTGCCAGCCGAAGTTCTCGAGGAACTGACTCGGTAGTTCCACCGCGTCCCATTCGACGCCGCTGATGCCCGAAACGCCGGGATAGTCGATCTCGGTCAGCAGGTGATGCAGGCCGTGGCCGAATTCGTGGAACAAGGTCAGCACGTCGTCGTGGGTCAGCAGCGACGGCGCCGTCGCGGTCGGCGGCGGGAAGTTGCAGGTCAGGTAGGCGATCGGCCGGTGCAGGCCGCTGTCGTCGCGGAAACGCGAACGGCATACGTCCATCCACGCGCCGCCGCGCTTGCCGCTGCGCGCGTAGAGATCGACGTAGGTGCCCGCGATGCGCTGGTCCTGCGCATCGAATACGTCGTAGTAGGCGACGTCGTCGTGCCACACGTCCACACCGTCGCGGCGTTCGAGGCGGATGCCGAACACGCGCGTGCAGATCGCGAACAGCCCGTCCATGACCGCGGGCAGCGGGAAGTAGGGCTTGAGTTCTTCTTCGTTGAGGTTGAAGCGGCGTTCGCGCAGCTTCTCGGAGGCGTAGCCGATGTCCCAGGGCTGCAGGTCGGCCAGTCCCAGCTCCGCCGCGGCGAACGCGCGCAGTTCGGCGATTTCGCGTTCGGCGACCGGCCTGGCGCGGCGCACGAGATCTTCGAGGAAATCGAGCACCTTGCGCGGCGAGGTCGCCATCTTGGTCGCGAGCGATTCTTCCGCCGCGTCGGCGAAGCCCAGCAGCTGCGCGGCTTCATGGCGCAGCGCTAGAATCTGTTCGATGCGCGCCGTATTGTCGTATTCGCCCGCGTTCGGGCCCTGGTCGGATGCACGCGTCGAGTACGCCGTATAGACGCGTTCGCGCAGCGCGCGGTCGTCGGCATAGGTCAGTACGGCCTGTACGCTGGGCTGCTTGAGCGTGACCAGCCAGCCGTCGCGTTCGTCTTCTTTGGCGTAGGCCGCCAACACGTCGCGGCCGGATTCCGGAATACCGGCGAGCGCCGCCTCGTCGGCGATGTGCTCGCTCCAGGCTTCGGTCGCGTCGAGCACGGCTTCCTCGAATTCGGTCGCCAGGCGCGACAGGTCGTTGGCGATGGCCTTGAAGCGCGAGCGCGCGGGTTCCTCGAGGGCGACACCGGACAGGCGGAAATCGCGCAGCGCATGTTCGGTCAGCGTGCGCGCCGGACGCGCCAGCGCGGCGAAATCGCTGCGCTGGGCGACGGCATCGACGGCGGCGTAGAGCGCGCGATTCTGGCCCAGCTCGGTCGAATGCTCGGTGATAGCCTCGAGCGCGGTCGAATACGCCTTGCGCAATTCATCCGAATCCTTGACCGAGTGCAGGTGCGACACGGGCGACCACGCGCGGCCCAGCCGCTCGTCCCAGTCCTCCTGCGGCAGCAGCGTGTTGGCGAAGTCGCGCGTCCCGGTCGACGCGGTCAGCTGGTCGATCGCGGCCTGGTAGTCGGCGAGGAGGCGTTCCACCGCGGGCACGACATGTTCGGGCCGGATTTCGGAAAAGGCCGGCAGTTCGCTGTCGCGCAGCAGGGGATTCGTCGCATCCATGGTCGTCGTCCGGCATCAGGCAATGCGCCAAGGTGTAGCGCCGCCGGGCGAAAATCAAGCACATCGGGTGGTTACCGTGCGGTCACGGCCGGGCTCGGCGTAGCATGCGCGCATGAGCGCCGCCGATATTCCGTTGACCCTGCCGGTGCGCGAACTGCTGCGCCAGTCGTCCCTGTTCCGGCATCTGCACGACGACGAGCTCGCCGCGCTGGAACAGTTGCTGGAGTGGTTCGTGCTGCCTGGCGGCGCGACCCTGTTCGAATTCGGCGATACCTCCGACGCGCTGTATCTGCTGCGTTCCGGCAGTCTCGGCGCGTTCCGCCGGCACGACGACAGCGAGATCGAGGAGCGCATCGGCCTGATCGCGGCGGGTGAAAGCGTCGGCGAGCTGGGGCTCATCGTCGACCAGCCGCGTTCGGCCACGGTACGCGCGTTGCGCGACTCGGAATTGCTACGCCTGTCGCGCGCGGCGTTCAACGATCTGGTGCGGCGCCAGCCGACGGCCATGCTCGAGGCCGCGCGCGTCGCCGTCGAACGCCTGCTGATGCGGCGCACCGGAGATCTGCTTTCCTCGCCGCGTACCCTGGCCGTGCTGCCGCACGATGCGGGCATCGACGCCCGCGAGTTTGCGCTGGCGTTGCAGCAGTCGCTGGAAAGCTACGGCAGCTGCCGCGTGCTGGATGCGGCGCAGGCCGCCGATCAGACCAGCGCCTGGTTCGCGGCGCAGGAAACCGCATCGCGCTTCGTGATCTACCTCGCCGGCGCGACGCACGACGGCTGGCGCGAACTGTGCGTGCGCCAGGCCGATGCGCTGGTGCTGCTCGCCGACGCGGGGACGTTGCCGTCGCCCTGGTCTGAGCGTGCCTGCCAGGGCACGCAGCAGGCGTTGCATCGTCCGCGGCATCTCGTGCTGTGGCATGCGCGCGGCCACGTCGTCTGGGGCCGTGGTGCCGACTGGCTGGCGGCCGCGCCCGGCGCTCGCCTGCATCACTGGTGCCGGCCCGACGATATCGAGCGCATCGCGCGCCTGATCGCCGGTCGCAGCCTCGGCCTCGTGCTGTCCGGCGGCGGCGCGCGCGGCTTCGCGCACATCGGCGTGATCCGCGCGCTGCGCGAAGCGGGCATCCGCATCGACTCGGTCGGCGGCACCAGTATCGGCGCGATCATCGCCGCCGGTGTCGCGGCGGGCTGGAGCGACCACGAGATGATCGAGAACTACCGCCGCGCCTTCGTTGCCGGCCGGCCGCTGTCGGACTACACCTTCCCGTTCGTCGCCATGACCACGGGCCGACGCGTGTCCGACCTGCTGCAGCAAGCCTTCGGCGAAAGGCATATCGAGGACCTGGAGCTGCCGTTCTTCGCCGTTTCGGCCAACCTGACCAGCGGCGACGCGGTGACCCACCGCGCCGGTCCGCTGTGGTACTGGCTGCGCGCGAGCTCGGCGATTCCCGGCGTGCTGCCGCCGGTGTTTCACGACGGCCAGGTGCTCGTCGACGGCGCCGTGATCAACAACCTGCCGACCGACGTGATGCGCGAGCAGTCGGTCGGCGACGTGATCGCGGTGGACATCGGCGCCGACGACGTGCTGCACGCCGGCGTGCAGGAATTTGCCTCGCCGCACGGCTGGCGCCTGCTGCTCGACCAGTTCGGCACACCCAACCGGCCCGGCGTCGTCAGCATCCTGCTGCGCGCGGGCATGGTGAACTCCAAGGCGGCCAACGCCGATCGCCGCGCCAAGGCCAGCCTGCTGATCGCACCGCCGGTCACCGGCGTGGGCCTGCTCGACTGGATGTCCTACGAGCGTGCGATCGAACTCGGCTACCAGTACGCGCTGCGCGAGATCGGCGGGCCGAAGGATGCGCTGGCGGACGATACCCCGCTCTTCTAGGTAGCCTTAGCAGTACGGCTCTTGTGCCCTACCCCAGATCTCCACAACCCTGGCCAACGCTGTGCGTTGGCCGTCCGGCCCGTTGGGCGTTCAGAGTGATCAGAACCGGTGGTTCTGAGCGATCACTCTTCACCGCCTTTACTGAAGGGGCTCCAGAATCAAAAGCGCATGGCGGCATTTTTTGGCGGTTCTGGGCGCACTTTCAGAAATCTTCATTCGCGTTTCAGGCGAATCATTCGTCGTGCCGCCAGGCTTGCCGGCGTCATCAACGGAGTACGCCATGCTGCGAACGATCATTCTGATTCCCCTGCTTGCCTATGCCGCGGCCGGTGCCGCCTACCAGCCGCCAGAGAGCCAACCGGACGGCTGGCCGGTTGCCGATGCATCGAGCGTCGGCTGGGACGTGGCGACGCTCGACGCGCTGGGCGCGAAGCTCGCGGACAAGGACCACGCCGCCATCACGAGCGTGCTCGTCGCTCAACAGGGCCGGCTGGTCCATGAGGTCTACGCCAACGGCGGCAGCCGCGACCAGCTCAACGACATGCGTTCGGCGACCAAGACGCTGACCGCGCTGCTCGTCGGCGCGGCCATCGATCGCGGCAAGATCCCGGGCGACGAGGCCAAGGTCTATCCGTATTTCCGCGATGTCGTCCGCGCGCGTGGTCTCGACGCGCGCAAGGCCGCGATGTCGCTGCAGGACCTGCTGACCATGAGCAGCGCCTGGGAATGCAATGACGAAAACAATTTCTCCAGCGGCAACGAGGAGCGCATGTACGTCAGCGAAAACTGGACCGCATTCGCGTTGAACCTGCCGGTGCGCGGCTACGCGCCGTGGAACCCGCGGCCGGAAGACAGTCCCTACGGACGCGCGTTTTCCTACTGCACGGTGGGGTCGTTCGTGCTGGGCGCCGTGGTCGAGCGTGCGACCGGACAGCCGCTGGCGCGCTTCGCACACGATGCGCTGGAGCAGCCGCTGGGTATCGCGCAGGTGCAGTGGAACCGGTCGTCGGAAGGTGTGGGCATGGGCGGCGGCGGGACGCGCTACCGCACGCGCGATATCGCGAAGTTCGGGGATTTGTTGCGCGACGAAGGACGCTGGCAGGGCAAGACCGTAGTCTCCGCCACGTGGATCCGCGCGATGCTGACACCCCGCGCGGTCCCGCGCGATGCGACCGAATACGGCTACCAGCTCTGGCGCTTCCGCTTTCCGGTGCGTGGCCAGGACGAATGGGTCTGGGCCATGTCGGGCAACGGCGGCAACTACGTGTTCGTCGCGCCGCAGTTCGATCTCGTCGCGGTCATCACGAGCACGGGCTACAACCAACGCGAGTCGCATCCGCGCTCGCAGGCGCTGTTTCGCGACTATGTGCTCAAGGCGCTGCCGCACGCTGCGCGCTGAGGGCGCTGGCGCTGGCCATCGATCCGGCGATGCGCGGTGCGGCTTTCGGCGTGCGACGCGCCAGTGTTCGCGCCGCCTCGCGGAATGCGCCGCGTGCGTTCATTCCGCCTTGCGCGCAGCGGCGGCCTGCGCGATCGACGCGGCCGCGTCGTCGCGTTCGCGCTTGACCCGTCCAGCGATGTCTTCCAGCAAGGCCGCGAAATCCGGCTCGGCCGCGAGATCCGCGAACAGCGCCGAGGTCTGCAGATAGGCACGGTCCCGCCAGCCATCCTCGACCGCGTCACGCAGCGCGGCGATGGCGGCGGCCTTGTCGCCGCGCGCGAGCTGCAGCACGGCGAGTTCGAGCTGGTTCTCCGGCCAGCTGCTGCGGCGCTGCGCGCTGGCGGCGACGATCTCGGCCGTGCGCTGGTCCAGCCAGGCCGGGTCCGGTGCCGGTAGCGCGTACAGCCGCGCGAGCGTCTCCGGCAGGCTGGCATGCGGACGCAGCCGCGCCGCGGCAGCGAATGCCGCGGCGGCGGCTTCGTGCCGGCCGCGCAGCAGGTCCAGTTGCCCGCGCAACAGATACAGTTCCGGATGCTCGCTGCGCCGCTGCGCTTCGGCCAGGGCCGTTTCCGCATCGGCCAGGCGGCCCTGCAGGAATAGGCAGCGCGGCCAGGTGGCATTGGAATACACATTGTCGGGATACAGGCGAAAGCTGCGTTCGTAGCGGTGTTCCGCCGCGGCCGTCTCGCCGAGCAGCTCGAGATTGCGTGCGATCTGGATGTCCAGAAAGCGCGGCCGGCGGCCCGCCCGCTGCTCCACGTCGAGATTGCGCGCGAGCGCGTCGGCCAGACGTCCCTTGACCATGTACAGATAGGCCAGCGACGCGGCGCTGTCGATGCGCGCCTGCGGATCGAGCGCGACCGCGCGCTCGTAGTGCGCGATCGCGTGGGCCATGTCGCCGAGGCAGTCGTGCGCATAGCCCAGCGCGGCTTCGGCCAGACTGTTGCGCGGTTCGGCCTCGAGCACGGCTTCGGCCAGCACCTGCGCGCGGCCGGCCCATTCCGGTGCCTGGTTGTAAAGGCACACGCGCGTGCTGTAGGCAAAGCTCAGGCCGAGCTGCGCGTCGTGGTCGCCCGCATCGCGGCGCAGCAGCTCCTCGTACAGGTTCACGGCGCGATCGATATCGTCCTTCTGGCCGATGCCCGCGTAGTAGCGCGCTCGCTGCAACACTTCGTCGCGCTCGCTCGCCGGCCCGGCGGTCGTCAGCGGACGACGCACCAGCATCAGAACTGCCAATGCGACCAGCGGCAGCGCGATCAGCAACAGCACCCAGCGCAGCTCACGCGACGTTTTTTGCGCGGACGTCGCCGTTGACGCCGCCGCTGTCGCGGCCGGTACATCGTCCGCGACCGGCTGCGGCACTGAACACAACTGGTAACCCTTGCCGCGCACCGAGCGCAGGTAGCGCGGATTGCGCCCGTCGTCACCGAGCGCCTGGCGCAGCAGCCGGACGCGCTGGGTCACGGTTTCCTCGCCGACCACGGCTGGTGCCCACACGCAGGCGATCAGCTCGTCGAAGCCGACGACGCGGTCGCCCTGTGCCAGCAGGTAGGCAAGCAGATCGAAACTCAGGCCGGCGACATCGAGCGCCGCGTCGCCGCGCCGCACGCGGCGCCGGGCGATATCGATCTCGAGATCGTCGAGGCGGTACGCGCCGGCAGACATGCGCGGTGACGGATGCGGCAACCGGCGGTGCCGGTCAGCGCGTCAGGAAGCGCGTGACAAAACCGGCCAGCCCGCGGTACGGCGGCCGCAGCAGCGACAGCGAACTCCAGCGCGCCTGGCGGAATACCGGCAGCTGCTTGGAGAAGGTCAGGAAACCGTGGTGACCGTGGTAGTGCCCCATGCCCGACGGGCCGACGCCGCCGAACGGCAGCTCGCTTTGCGCATTGTGGTAAATGCAATCATTCACGCTGACGCCGCCGGCCACGCAGTTCTCCAGCACCTGGCGCGTGCGGCCGCGGTCGTGGTCGAAGTGGTACAGCGCGAGCGGGCGCGGCCGTTCGTTGATGTAGTCGATCGCCGCGGCGACCGAGTCGACCGTGACGATCGGCAGGATCGGCCCGAAGATCTCGTCCCGCATGACGCGGCAGTCCTCCGGCGCGTCCAGGATCACGGTCGGCGCGAACACGCGCGCGTCGATGTCGTGGGCCTCGGCTCCGGGAATCGTCAGCACCTGCGCGCCGCGCAGGGCGGCCTCGTCGGCGAGGCCTTGCAGGCGCGCGTACTGGCGCGCGTTGACGATGCTGGTGTAGTCCGGGTTCACGCGCAGGTTCGGGTAGTGCTTTTCCACATAGTCGCGCAGTGCGGCGACGAAGGGCTCGCGGTCCTCGCGCTGCAGCAGCACGTAGTCCGGCGCGATGCAGGTCTGTCCCGCATTGAGGAACTTGCCGGCGGCGATGCGCGCGGCCGCGGTGGCGACCGGATAACCCGGCGCGACGATCGCCGGCGACTTGCCGCCGAGCTCCAGCGTGACCGGCGTCAGATTCGGTGCGGCGGCGGCCATGACCTTGCGTCCGACCGGCGTGGAACCGGTGAACAGCAGGTGGTCGAATGGCAGCCCGGCGAATTCGGCGGCGACGTCCGCATCGCCCAGCACGGTCGCGACGCGATCGGCCGGAAAGACCTCGCTCAGCAGCTCGGCCAGCGCCTGCGACGTGCGCGGCGTGAACTCCGAAGGCTTGAGCATGACGTGGTTGCCGGCGCCGATCGCGCTGACCAGCGGGATCAGCGCCAGGTTAACCGGGTAGTTCCATGGCGCGATGATGCCAATGACGCCGAGCGCCTGATAGCGGATCTCGGCGCTGGCCGGCAGAAAGGTCCAGTCCACGCTGCGCGAGCGTGGCCGCATCCAGCGGCGCAGGTGGCTGCGGACGAGATCGATTTCGTGCAGCACGGTCATGCCGTCGGTGAGCAGCGACTCGTGGCGCGAACGCCGGCCGAAGTCGGCGCTCATCGCATCGACCAGGCCGTCGAGGCGGCGCTTGAACGCCGACCTCAGGCGGGCCAGGTCATCCATGCGCTGGGCATAGTCCGGGCGTTGCGCATTCCAGGCGTCGCGCAGTTCGGCGAGCGTGGCGTTCAGAGACGGCGGGCGGCTGGCGGTGTCCATGCGGCAATGGTAGTCGGGAATTGCCCACGGTAAACGGCCGTTCGATACCTTCGTCGCCATTGGCCCGGCGGCGACCCCCGCGCTACCCTCGCGGTCCTTTCCCCTGCTCCCGGCTGGCCATGGCTCTGCGTCCGTATCGCGGTATCGATCCTGTCGTGGCCGCCTCGGCCTACGTCGACCCGGCCGCCGTCGTCATCGGCGATGTGCACATTGGCGCCGACAGCTCGATCTGGCCCTGCGTCGTCATCCGCGGCGACGTGCATCGCATCCGCATCGGCGCGCGCACCAACGTGCAGGACGGCTGCATCGTGCACGTGACCCACGACGGACCGTATTCGCCCGGTGGCTTTCCAACCCTGATCGGCGACGACGTGACGATCGGCCATGCAGCGGTGATCCACGCCTGCACGATCGAGGACGCCTGCCTGATCGGCATGCACGCGACCGTGCTCGACGGCGCCCGCGTGCGCAAGCACGGCTTCGTCGGCGCCGGCGCGGTCCTCGCGCCCGGCAAGGAAGTCGGCGAAGGTGAACTCTGGCTCGGCAATCCCGCCCGCTTCGTGCGCCGCCTCAGCGACGAGGAAATCCAGCGCCTGTACTACTCGGCCGAGAAATACGTCGAGCTGAAGAACGATTACCTCTGACGTATCGGTCGACGGAACTGGCCAGGCCGGGCAGGAACGGAACGCGCTACCGAGGGTACAGACACGGCGCGCAACGCTTCGTACAACTGCGCGGGGCCCAGCAGGATATCGCGCAGTCCGTCGCGTACCCCCTCGGAACCCAGCGCCTGTGAACTCATGGTCTGGTGCGCGGGGAGTATGTCCATCCGCTCCGGCGTGGCCGCGGTTGACCGGCAGCAAGATCGTTTTCTGGTCCTGTCAGCCGCTTCGAAATGATGTTCCTGGCACAGATTTATCGATCCCGCGCTGAGAGCCGTGGCCGAATGCCGTCTGGAATGGAGCGCTGGCCGGCAAGCCGTGCAACTGCGCTTGCATTTCCCTGATCGCAATTAAAGCGAGCGTTAACCGCGCCAGTACTAGCCAGGCATGGCTGTCACTGTCAGCTTGCGCTCGCCAGTGACAGCAAGAGGGTCACCCGCAAGGCCGTCGGAATTTTCCGAACTGAATGGGCGGAAAAATCCGGCTCCGGCCCCAGAATTTACCTATACCGCTGTGAGCCGTCGCTTCGTTCGAGTATCAACCCCTGGCGCGAAAAAGACCGTTGACGTTCGCCAATGTGCGCATCCTGCTGACGACAGATCGGACGAAGGAGTCACGGACCGATCGGCCGCGGTGGCATCACATCGTCAGACGACCTTTCGGGGCGACGTCATCGCTTCGAGAGTGCCTATCCACTGCAACGCATGTTCTCTGCTTTCGCCGCACATGGCCGGCTCGGGCCTCAATCGTCCGCACACGTCCGGACGGTCCGGACGGCCGAAGATGCCGCAGCGGTAGTCGTCGGCGAGATGTATGCAGCGCACGCCGGCCGGCTTGCCCTGCGGCATGCCGGGAATCGGCGAGGAGATCGACAGCGCGATGCAGCAGGCGCCGCAGCCGGCGCGGCAGGCATGGCGGCCGCTGGCCGGGTCGAAAACCAGGGCGCTCACGCGGCGTCCAGGCGCTCGCGCAGTTCGGCGTGGACGGCCTCGGTGTCCGGGCGCACGCCGTGCCAGATCGCGAATGCCTCGGCGGCCTGCTCCACGAGCATGCCCAGGCCGTCGAACACGTGGGCGGCCTTGGCCGTGCGCGCCCAGGCCAGGAACGCGGTCGCGGCGCGGCCGTAGGACAGGTCGTAGCACAGTGCGCGCGGCGCGACGATGGCGAACGGCAGGTCGATGGCCGTGCCCTGCACGCCGGCCGAGGTGGCGTTGATGATGAAGTCCCAGCTGCCGAGCGTCGCCAGGTCGTTCCAGTAGCGCACATGGACGCGGCCGGGCTGGCCGATGCGGTCGGCCAGCGCGTCGGCGCGCTCGGCGTTGCGGTTGGCGATGGTCAGCGAACGTACGCCGGCGTCGAGCAGGGCGAAGGCCACGCCCTGGGCGGCGCCGCCGGCGCCCAGCAGCAGCAGGTCGCGTTCGCGCAGATCCTGCTGATGGCGCTCGGTCAGGTCGACGATCAGGCCGGTGCCGTCCGTGTTGTGTCCACGCCAGCCGCTGCCGGGCAGCGGTTCGAGCGTATTGACCACGCCGCTGCGCGCGGCGTAGTCGGAAACCTGGGCGCAGCGTTCGAACGCGAGCGTCTTGAGCGGCAGGGTCACGTTCGCGCCGCTGCCGCCGGTGTGGCGGAAGTCGTCCAGTTGCGCGGCGAAGGTCTCCGGCGGTGCGTCGATGGCCTCGTAGCTCAGCGCGATGCCGGTCTGCTGGCCGAAGCGGTGGTGAATCGCCGGCGACAGCGAATGGCTGATCGGGTGGCCGAAAACGGCGTGGCGCTGCGGAACTTCGCTCATGGGGACGTCCTGAACAGGTTGGTTGAGTTTCGCAGCGTGAGCCAGACCAGATCCCCACTACCGCGCCACAGAGACAGGCAAGGATGGGTTCCGTGCTGTCGGGAGTTCCGACGATCCCTGCCGCTGACGCGAACCATTCTACGTGTCCGGAGCGGCGCCGCCGCAAGCGCATGACCATCGGCCCGTTGCCTTGTGCCACGGCTCAGTGGACTCTGTAGCCCCCTGAAACCTTGAGACAGATCATGCGCGTATCCCGATTGATCCTTGCGGCCGCGATTGCCGCGGTCTGCGCCGGCCCGGCGGCGGCTGAAAAAGCGCCCGCCGAGGTCGAACTCATCTCCCGTGATGCATTGTTCGGTAATCCAGAAAAGCTCGCCGTACAGATGAGTCCCGACGGCAAGTACCTGAGCTGGGTCGCGCCGCTGGACGGGGTACTGAATATCTGGGTCGCGCCGGCCGACGACCTGGCCAAGGCCAAGGCGGTCACCGACGACAAGGCGCGCGGCATCCGCAACTATTTCTGGAGCTACCGCAGCGCGACCCTGCTGTATTTGCGTGATACCGGCGGCGACGAAGACTTCCATCTGTTCTCGGTCGACGTCGGCAGCGGCGTCAAGCGCGACCTGACCGCATACCCCAAGACCCGCGCCATGTTCAACCAGGCCAGCCACCTGCATCCGGACCACGTGCTGGTCGCGATGAACGACCGCGATCCCAAGTGGCACGACCTCTACAAGGTCAACCTCGCCGACGGCAAGCGCGAGCTCGTGCAGAAGAACGAGCAGGAGATCGCAAACTATTTCTCCGACGCCGACCTGAAAGTGCGCATGGCGCAGAAGTCCCGCGCCGACGGCGGCCAGGACCTGCTCGAACCCGACGGCAAGGGCGGCTGGAAGAAGAGCGGCGACGTGCCGTTCGAAGACAGCCTGCTGACCTCGCCGATGGGCTATACGACCGACGGCAAGACCCAGTACCTGACCGATTCGCGCGGCCGCGATACGGCGGCGCTGTTCGCCGTCGACGTCGCCAGCGGCAAGAAGACCGTCGTCGCGGAAGACAAGCGTGCCGACATCGGCGACAACCTCCTCACCGATCCCAAGACCGGCGTGGCCCAGGCCGTTGCCGTGGACTACGAGCGCAGCGAGTGGAAGACGCTGGATCCGGCCATCGCCAAGGATCTCGAAACCCTGCGCGGCATTGGCCCGGGTACGTTCTTCGTCAACTCGCGCAGCCTCGACGACAAGCACTGGATCGTCGCGTATTCCGCGGCCGAGCAGCCAGCTGTGTACTACCGCTATACGCGCGAGACCGGCAAGGCCGGGCAGCTCGACAAGCTGTTCGCGGCGCGGCCGGCGCTCGAAGGCAAGCCGCTGGTGCCGATGTGGCCTCAGCTGATCAAGGCGCGCGATGGACTGACCCTGGTCAGCTATCTGAGCCTGCCCGCCGGCGCCGACGCGAACAAGGACGGCAAGGCCGACAAGCCGGTGCCGCTCGTGCTGCTGGTCCACGGCGGTCCGTGGGCGCGCGACAACTATGGCTACAACGGCTCGCACCAGTGGCTGTCCAATCGCGGCTATGCGGTGCTCAGCGTCAACTACCGCGGTTCCACCGGCTTCGGCAAGTCGTTCATCAGCGCCGCCGACCAGCAGTGGGCGACGACGATGCACGACGACCTGCTCGACGCCGTCGACTGGGCGGTCAAGAACAACGTCACGCGCAAGGAAGATGTCGCCATCATGGGCGGCAGTTACGGCGGCTATGCGACGCTGGTCGGACTCACCTTCACGCCGGACACGTTCAAGTGCGGCGTCGACATCGTCGGTCCGTCCAACCTCAATACCCTGCTCGCGACGATTCCGCCGTACTGGGCCGCGTTCTTCGAGCAGTTCGCCAAGCGCGTCGGCGACCCGCGCACCGAAGACGGCAAGAAGCTCCTCGCCGAGCGTTCGCCGCTGAGCCGCGTCGGCGCGATCAAGAAGCCGCTGCTGATCGGCCAGGGCGCGAACGACCCGCGCGTGAAGCAGGATGAGAGCGACCAGATCGTCAAGGCGATGAAGGCGAAGAACATCCCGATCACCTACGTCCTGTTCCCCGACGAAGGCCACGGCTTCGCGCGTCCGGCCAACAGCAAGGCGTTCAACGCGGTGGCGGAAGGCTTCCTGTCGCAGTGCCTCGGCGGCCGTGCGCAGCCGATCGGCGACGACTTCAAGGGATCCAGCATCAGCGTGCCCGAAGGCGCCGGCGGCGTACCCGGACTGGCCGAGGCGCTGAAGTCGCACACGCAGGAAGTGAAGAAGTAAAGGCACTGGCCAGCGCCGCGGACTTCGCGGCGCTGGCCAGTGTGCCGGCCCATCAGTTTTCGAGCGGGAAATTCCGGATTGATCGACCAGCTTCGCTGTTGAACACCGTCGCGAGACCAGGCGCGATGAGGAGACGTACCGCGTCAGTGCAAACGGTCGCAACGACGTATCGCGGCGAAAGTCGCCGGGATGTTCGGAAACCGATGGGTTGTCACTCTACGTGCGCTGCTCAGCCCTGCTGATCGCTGCGCTGCGGCAGGGACGGACGAACCGTCTGCGCCGGCGGCTGCGGACCGCGTTGCTGCGCCGCGCGGGCCCGGACGGCGGCCAGGACTTCCGGTGTCAGCAAGGCCGAGTCCGGCCGCGCCGTGGAATCGATGCGCGCCGCGACAAACGCGAACACCGCGCAGAAACCGCTGATCAGCGCGACCAGCAGGCCCAATCCCAGCAGCAGCGGATTGTTGGTGAAGATCGCGACGGCAACTCCCCCAAACAACATCAGCAGCCAGACAAACCGCATGGCGTAACTCCAAATGGGCAATCGCGTGCGGGCCGCATGATAGCGCACGAAATTGTGACGATTGAACCGCCTGTTCCGGCCGATGCGACGGCCGTCGACCGGGAAAGACTCCAGCCGTGATTTCTCACACTCTTCAGCTGCCGCCGCCGATGCGCTCGCCCTGGCGCGTGCTGCTCCCTCGTGCCGGCCCGTCGCAGTGTTGGCTACGCCTTTGCCGTCGCTCTGTCCGTTGCGCGCATCAGGACGGCGCCGCGACGGCCGCGCTACGAACGGGTGTGAGAAAACCGGCTAGGTTCCCCGCCGCCATGCGATGCAGCAGCCATCGCAACGCCGCGCGTGCTTGAAGCGCTGGCTGATCGCGGCGAGCATGGACAGCATTCCGGCCTGATCGGCGAGTGCGTGCCATGGACCTGCTTCAATCCACCGCGTTAGCGACCGGCCTGGCCTGGGCCAGCGGCTTCCGTCTCTACGCCGCCGTGCTGCTGCTGGGCGTGCTCGGCCGCTACGAAGTCATCACGCTGCCCAGCGGGCTGGCGCTGCTGCAGGACGACTGGGTGCTTTGGGTCAGCGGCGTGCTCGCAGTCGGCGAGTTCCTCGCCGACAAGATCCCGGCGTTCGATTCGGTCTGGGACGCGCTGCATACCTTCGTACGCATACCGGCCGGCGCGCTGCTGGCCTGGGGCGTGTTCCACGACGCCACGCCGGGCGTGCAGCTTGCCGCCGGGCTGCTCGGCGGCGTGATCACGTCCGGCACGCACCTGACCAAGGCTGGCACGCGCGCGATCATCAACACGTCGCCCGAACCGTTCACCAACTGGGGTGCGAGCGTCGGTGAAGACCTCACCCTGCTCGGCGGCCTGTACCTGATCTGGAATTACCCGTGGGTTTTCCTCGCGCTGCTGGCGCTGTTCCTGCTGCTGGTCGTCTGGTTGCTGCCGAAGTTGTGGCGCGCGCTGCGCCGTGTCTGGCGTCGCTTGCGTGACCAGCCCCGCGGTGTGGTCGCCACGTAGCGCCGACGCCGATCGCAGGGATTGCGACGGCGCCGCCGCAGATTCCCGCACCATGTCCGACCTCGACAAACGTTCCCTCGACAGGCCGGCCCGCATCAAAGGCCGCGGCAGCCGCGACAATCCGGCCGGCCGCTTCGAAGTCACCACGCACGAAGCCGTCGACGACGGCTGGTACCAGGACGGCGAACCCGCCGCGCCGCCGCGCACCCAGGTCAGCGAAGAACGCGCGCGGCACATCATCTCCAGCAACGTCTCACCCGACGTGCCGTTCGACACGTCGATCAACACCTATCGAGGCTGCGAGCACGGCTGCGCCTACTGTTATGCGCGGCCGTCGCATGCGTACCTCAATCTCTCGCCGGGCCTCGACTTCGAAACCAAGCTGTTCGCAAAGACCAACGCCGCCGAAATCCTGCGCAAGGACCTGAGCAAGCGCGGCTACGCGTGCAGCGCCATCAACCTCGGCGCCAACACCGACGTCTACCAGCCGATCGAAAAGCGCTACCGCATCACGCGCCAGGTGCTCGAAGTCCTCAACGCCTGCAACCACCCCTGCACCATCATCACGAAGAACGCACTGATCGAGCGCGACATCGACATCCTTCAGGACATGGCCGCACGCAAACTCGTCCACGTCTTCATCTCCGTCACCTCGCTCGACAACCAACTCAGCAGCCGCCTCGAACCCCGCGCGACCGCACCGCACCGCCGAATCCAGACGATGGCCACGTTAACGGCCGCCGGCATCCCGACGAGCGTCAACGTAGCCCCCATCATCCCCGCGCTGACCGACATCTGGATCGAAGCCATCATCGAACAGGCCGCCGCAGCGGGTGCGATCAGCGCGGGCTACACCGTCGTGCGCCTGCCGTGGGAACTCAAGCAACTCTGGGAAGACTGGCTCGAAACGCACTACCCGGAACGCAAGCAGCATGTGCTCAGCGTGCTGCGGAATATTCGCGGCGGTGAACTCAACGAGCCGCGATTTGGATTCCGCATGCGTGGCGAAGGGCCATTTGCGGATCTGATCCGGAATCGGATTGCGTTGGCGTGCAAAAAGTATGGGATTCGGCGAAGGGCGAATCTGGAACTGGATACGAGTCATTTCAAAGCCCCGCGGGCTGAATCGCCGCAGGCGGATTTGTTTGGGTGACGCAATAGCAGCGGGCCAGTGAAGCTTCGCATCCGTCTCGTGTGCCGGGCGATGGACACGCCGTGGCGATGCATGGTCTGGCCACGCAAAGGTCGCACGGTACGTGAATCGTAGCTACTTCCTCTTCGCCGGCTTGCCCGGCGGCGGCGGCGCTGCAGGCTGCCCAAACAGCACTTCTGCGCGATTGAACAAAATCCAGCTAGTAGCAATGTACTTATTGCCACCTTTGGGCATGTTGCCGCGATGGGTGTGGGTGAACGCGGTCGGGGCGATCAGCAGGGAGCCGGTGCGCGGCTTGATCTTGCGGTGCTGGTAGAAGAACTCGGTCTCGCCTTCGGCGAAATCGTCGTTGAGGTAAATGGTCCAGAGCACGACGCGGTGCAGGGTTTCGCCGTTGTCGGCCTTGGGATACAGCTCGCAGTGCCAGTACGGATAGCCGCCCTGGTCGGCGATGTATTTCTGGATATTGATGGTGCCGGGGCGGAAGACCTTCATGATGATCGCGGTCAGCATCGGGTCGTCGAGATCGGCCAGGCCTCGGGCGTCGAGCACTTTGTGCTGGCCGGTCTCGGGGTCGGGAATCTGGAGCTGCAGCGGCGCGAGCGCGGCATGGGCGTACCGGCGCAGGTAGAGTTTGAGGCCACCCATGATGGCCTGGTTGAAGCGCACGACCACGTCGTTCCATTCGGCGTGGTCGGTGATGCAGATATCCCAGCTGTCCTTGAGCGAGGTGTTGACGCCGCTGCCGGTCTGGCCGCGTACGGCTTTGTTGCTCGCCTCGAAGCGGCGGATCAGCGCGGCGCAGGTCGCGGCATCGAGTGCTTCGTCGTAGACCTCGATGAAATCGGGATGCATGGCGGCTTCGCGGCGTGGGCAGACGGTCGATGATCGGCGCCGCCACGCTGGTGCGCAAGAGCGGACCTGTGGTGCCTGAGCAGGCGGGGAAACCACGGGTTGCGGCTGTCGGTGGCGCCTCAAAACGCCTATGCTTCGGCGCGCATGACGGCGGGGGGACGCCGCTGGGAAACCGGCGTGGCCAGGGCCGATCGTGCTCGCCGCGTTGACCGTCAGCGCGACACGGGAGACACCGGTCGCACTCGCGACGGCGAGGGTCTACATGCCTGCAGGACCGGACCAACGTGCAATGCGTGATGCGTGATGCGCCCTGGTATTGGACGGTCGCGTTCGCGGTCGTGTTTTCCCTGTGCGTCTTCCGTTACGGCACGCCGGCCGGCATCGATGCCGATCAATCCTGGGCGGCGGTGCTCGGCTGGGCGCATCTGCACGGCGCGCGTTTCGGCGTGGAGTTGGTCTTCAGCTACGGTCCGCTGGGCTATCTGCATCCCAGCGGGCCGTACAACCCGCGGCTGTTCGAGACCTACCTGTTCGGTCAGGTGCTGCTGACGCTGGGCTATACGTTCATCTATGCGATGACGTTCCGCAGACTTGCCGGCCTGGAGAGCGTCCTGTTCGCGCTGGTCGTGCTGCTGCCGTGCCGCTTGCAGAACGACGTGCTGCTGGTCGGTACGGGCATCTTCGCGCTGGTCGCACTGGATCGTTTCGTCCGCCGCTCGCGCGACGATCGCTGGGCCTGGGCCGGACTTGCCGTCATTGCGCTGCAGATGAATGCGCTGGGCCTGATGAAATTCACGCTGTTCCCGCTGACCTTGCTGCTCGCTGGTATCGGCGCGCTGCTGTTCCTGCGGGATCGGCGGCCACGCGCCGCGGCGGCCTGGCTGGCGGGCTGGCTGGCAAGTCTCCTCGTGCTGTGGCTGG
This sequence comes from Tahibacter sp., assembly GCF_032229445.1. Taxonomy (NCBI): domain Bacteria; kingdom Pseudomonadati; phylum Pseudomonadota; class Gammaproteobacteria; order Lysobacterales; family Rhodanobacteraceae; genus Tahibacter; species Tahibacter sp. The sequence continues at coordinate 119,148 of NZ_JAVTWC010000109.1, read as the reverse complement.
GCCATGGCCAGCAGCTCGGCGATCTCGGCGCGTTCCTGCGCGGCGCGCTGCGGATCGTGGCCGGCTATGGCGCCGGCATGGGTGTGGAAACGACGCCGGGCTTGCTCGCGCTCGGCCTGTTTGCGCTGGTCGCGACCGCGGCCACGCTGCTGTATTGGCTCAGGCGCGGGTCGCCGCGCGACCTGCGCGCGTTGTTGCTGTTCGGCTATCTCGCGTTCTGCCTGGTCCTGGCGTGGCGCAATGCGTTCACGCGCGCGGATATCTGGCATGTGCGGTTCTTCTTTCCGCTTGCGAGCTTCGTTGTGTTCGCGCTGCTGGCGCTGGCCGGTGGGCGACTCGCGCCGCGCTGGCGGCAGGCGCTGGGTGCCGTCGCGCTGCTGTGCATCGCCGGCGTGCTGAGCATGGCCTTGCCGCAGATGAAGGCAGCCGACTACGCCGCCGCGGGCCGCGCGCTGCGCCAGCACGTCGGCACGGTACTTCGCGGGGAACTGGGCGAGCAGCGCGCGCAGCAGCGCGAGGCGCTGCGCCGTCAATACGACTTGCCGGCGTTTCGCCGCCTCGTCGGCAGCGAACGCGTCGACCTGTTCGGCTGCAACCAGGCGGTGCTGCTGCTGAATGATTTCAACTACGCGCCGCGGCCGGTTTTCCAGAGCTATGCGGCCTATACGGCGCGGTTGCAGCAGACCAACGAGGCGTTCTATCTGGGCGCCAACGCGCCGCGCTTCGTCATGCTGGGCTTGTGTCCGATCGACCAGCACTACCCCGCCAGCGAGGACGCGCTTGCCTTGCTCGCCTTGCTTCGCCACTACCGTCCTGTCGCGGCCGAGAAGCGTTTCGTGCTGATGCAACGGGCCGATGTCGTTCCGATCGCGCCGCTGCCCGCATCCGCCGCTGCTATGCCGGTCGAACCGGGCCAGTGGATCGATGTGCCCGCCGGCCACGCGGCGATGCGTATTCATCTCGACTACGGCCTGAGCCTGAGCGGCCGTCTGCATGCACTGTTCCTGCGCGAGCCTAGCCTGTCACTGGAGGTCCAAACCGCCGACAGGCAGGTGCGCGCGTTCCGTCTCGTGCGGCCGGTTGCACGCAGCGGTTTCCTGCTGTCGCCGCTGCTGCTCGAGGATGAGGACTACCTGCGCTGGTACTACGGCTTGGAGCTGGCTGTCAGGCGCGTGCGGGTCAAAGCCGCGGTCGACTGGCAACAATCGCTGTTTGCACCGGGCATCACGATCGGTTTCTCGCCGCTGGACCTGCCCCGCGGCGTGGCCACTGCGGTGCCGGCAGGACTGGTTTCGGCAATCGCTCCGGGCATCATTCAACCGCCGTTGCAGCGCGCCGACAACATCAGACTGATCATGGAGAACGACAGGCCGGCCAGTTCATGCACGCGCCGGCGCCACGCTGTGAGCACGCCGGGCTACTGCGATTCGGAGAAGTAATAGATCACGCCCACGATGATGGCCGTGGCGATCATTGCGGCGAGAACTGCAAAGAAGATTTTTACCCAACTGTACGGATGCTTGCCGGCGATCTTGCCGGTATAGCCGTTGGCGATGATCTGGAAACGGCGCGAGCCGTAGGTATAGCTGACCAGCCAGACCGGCATCAGCACGTGCTTGAAGGTGCGGCCGTGGTAGCGCGCGTCCACCTGCAGGTTGCGCTGGGTGTCGCCGGGCACTTCGTTGCTGCACAGCGCGCGCACCCGGTTGTCCAGGTCGGCGCGGTTGATTTCCGAGGCCCTGCGCAGATCGACCTGGTAGCGCTCCACCGTCCAGCCGCGCACGAATTCCGGAGAATAGGGCTTGAGGTCGGTCGTGGTCGGGAACGGTTCCACGGCCGCGAGCAGGCCGGGAGCGACTCCGGCCGTGCCGGCCACGAGTCGGTCGTCGAAGAAATGCGCGAGCTGGCCTGCGGCGGGCACCCAGCGCACGCGCTGCACCTGGCGTGTGCGCATGTTGCCCTGCTGGTCGCGATAGCTTTCGGTTTCGTAGTAGTAGTGGCCGGCGTCGGCGGTCCAGCTCGCTTCGACATGGGCGTCGAAGGTCCAGTACGGCAGGTAGATGCCGTGCAGGGTGTCGGTCAGCGCGGCGCGCTTGAGCTTGTCCGGCGCGAACCAGCGCGAGCCATACCAGGCGCGTATGAGGTCGCGCACCTGGCCATCGCTGATCTTGAACGGCAGCAGGCTTTGCGGCGTGATCGCGTCCTTCTGCGACTCGTGCGCGATGATGGACGGCGAGCCGCAGAAATCGCAGCGCTGGGCGACCTTGCCGTCGACGAAGACCGAGATCGCATGGCAGCTCTGGCACTGCACCTCGCGGCGTTGCTCGCCCCAGTCGCGATTGACCTCGGGGTTGCGCAGCGCGGTCTCGAGGTCGTGCTCGACCACCGCTGTGCCGGGATCGGCCGCCTGCGCCGGCGTCCACGGCACGACCGTACCGCAGTACGGGCAGACCAGCGATTGCTTGGCCGCATTCCATTGCAGGTCGCCGCCGCATTCCGGACAGGGATGTTTGCCGACGGTGGCATTGCTCATGCGATGGATCCGAAGCTGGCGGGGCGAATCAGGATACGCGGACGGATGGTGGCCGGTCCGTCCATGGGGCGCGTCGATCGATGGCGGTCACGATCTGCGATCGACGCGGATCGTGACCGCCGCAGTGCAGCCGGCCGCGCTACGGTACAGCGCTCAGCCGCGCAGGAACTCTTCCAGTGCCGCGCGTGCGATGCGGTAGGCGCTGCCGATCTTGCGCGCCTTGAGTTCGCCCGCGGTGATCGAGGCCATGACGTCCTCGACCGAGACGCCGAGCGCCTGCGCGGCCTGTTCCGGCGTCAGCACGTCCATACCGCCGCCGGCGGTGGCCGCCGCCGCCGCCGCGGGCTGGCCCTGCATGCCCTTCATGAGTTCCTGCGCCATGCCGAAGCCGATGGCCATCTGCGCCGGTGCGGCGGCAGCGGCGGCGCCTTCGCCGCCCTGGCCCATGCCGACGCCCATCTGGTATTTCACGTAGTCGTTGAGATTGCCGATCACGCTCATGCTGGAACGCTTGTCGATCGCCTGTTCCACTTCCGGCGGGACCGATACGTTCTCGAGCACGAAACTCGTGATCTCCAGGCCGTACTTGGCGCCCATGGCGGGGTTGATGATCGGCAGCAGCGCCTCGCCCATTTCCGAATAGCGCGTGGCCACGTCGAGCGCGGGCACCTGGGCCGTGGCGAGGGCTTCGGTGAACACGCTGACGATGCGCGAGCGCATGGTGTCGGCAAATTCGTCGAGGCGGAAATTCTGGTCGGTGCCGGCGACTTCGCGCAGGAACTTCGGTACGTCGACGACGCGGAAATCGAAGGTGCCGAACGCGCGCAGCCGCACGACGCCGAAATCCTTGTCGCGCATCATCACCGGGTTGGATGTGCCCCACTTGTTGCCGGTAAACAGACGCGTGTTGACGTAGTACACGTCGCACTTGAACGGCGAGTTGAAACCGTACTTCCAGCCCAGGATGGTGGACAGGACCGGAATGTTCTCGGTGGTCAGCGTGTGCTTGCCGGGACCGAACGTGTCGGCGTACTTGCCGGCGGCCACGAACTGCACCATCTGCGATTCGCGCACGATGAGCTGCGCACCGTTCTTGATTTCCTTGTCGTCGTCGGGATACCGGTACGACAACGTATCGCGCGAGTCATCGGTCCACTCGATGATCTCCAGCAATTCACTCTTGATGAAATCGAGAATGCTCATGGCCCGCTCCTGTTTCCTGGAGCGCCGATCATAAGGAAGTTCTGCGCACGTTGTTGGAGCATTGCGCCGATGGCGTGCGCCAAGACCCCGCCAGGCGCCGGTTCGTGCGAGGCCGGCGCGGCGTGCGGCACTGCTGCGGGCTACCGCGACGCGTCCGGGTCGCGGTGATAGCGCGTCGCCTCGTCCACTTCCTCGCGCGAGCCGAGGAACACCGGCACGCGCTGGTGCAGCGCGGTCGGTGTGACCTCCAGGATGCGGTCGCGCCCCGTGGTGGCCTTGCCACCCGCCTGCTCGACGATGAAGGCCATCGGGTTGGCCTCGTACATCAGGCGCAGCTTGCCGGGCTTGCTCGCGTCCTTGCGGTCCCAGGGATAAATGAAGACGCCGCCGCGGGTCAGGATGCGGTGCACGTCGGCGACCATCGAGGCGACCCAGCGCATGTTGAAATCCTTGCCGCGCGGCCCCTCCTTGCCGGCCAGCAGGTCGGCGATGTAGCGCTGCGTGGGTTCCTCCCAGTGGCGCTGGTTGGACATGTTGATCGCGAATTCGCGCGTCTGCGCGGGGATCTCCACGTCGCGGCGGGTCAGCACGAAACTGCCGAGCTCGCGATCCAGCGTGAACACGTGCGTGCCATGGCCGAGGGTCAACACGAGCACGGTGCTCGGCCCGTAGACCGTATAGCCGGCGGCGACCTGCGTGGTGCCGGGCTGGCAATAGTGTTCGGCCCGCGGCTCGGTCACGCCGTCCGGACAGCGCAACACCGAGAAGATGGTGCCGACAGAGATGTTCACATCGATGTTGGACGACCCGTCGAGCGGATCGAACAGCAACAGATAGTTGCCCTTGGGATAGACGTCCGGGATCGGGTGTGGATCGTCCATCTCCTCGGACGCGCAGCCGGCGAGGTGGCCGCCCCACGCGTTGGCTTCCAGCAGGATCTCGTTGGAGAGCACGTCGAGCTTCTGCTGCGCCTCACCCTGCACGTTGCCGCTGCCGGCCTCGCCGAGCAATCCGCCGAGATCGCCCTTGCCCACCGCGATCGAGATGGTCTTGCAGGCGCGCGCGACGACTTCGATGAGCAGGCGCAGGTCGGCATTGATGTGCTGGTGGGCGCGCTGTTCCTCGATCAGAAAACGCGTCAGGGAAATCGAGCGGGACAAGGACATGGCAGTAGGCCGCGGCGGGAAAACCGCGATTGTCGCGGCAGCGTCGCGCCGCCGTCCATGTCTCCGCGCGGCGGCGGAAGGGTCGGCAGCTGTTTGCAACGATGGTATGGTCGGGAGCTAGGTCCTATTGCCGAGATTCGTTCATGCGTACTGCGACTTCCACTTCCGTAGCACTGCGTCTTGCGTTCGCCGCGGGCGCCCTGGTCCTGCTGGCCGCCTGCGGCAAGACGCCGGTTCGCAACGAGACCGCCGCGACACCGGCGGCCGAGCCTCCGTATACCGTCGAGCGCATCAAGCGCGACCTGATCCTGCCCGACAGCGTGAAGCACGTGCGCATCAGCAACCCCCATGGCAGCGTCGGCATCAAGTCCATCGACAACCGCACGCTGGGTGCCTACGAAGTCGTGCAACTGATCGGCGAGACACCCGAGAAGCCCGATATCCAGATGCGCATCGACGGCGACAGCGCCATCGTCGAGGTCAGCTATGCCTCGGACCGGCAGCTCGGCACCGACAGGCTGGTCAACGGGTTTCGCAAAGGCCGCGTCGACCTCGGCATGTTCCTGCCGGCCGGCCCGGATCTCCATGTCACGACGACGTACGGCGACATCCAGGTGCGTCGTGTCGACAACGAAGTGTTCGCGCGCACGCGGGACGGCAAGCTCATGGTGGCCGGTTCCGGCTCCATCGATGCAGCAACCGACAGTGGCTCCCTGCGTGTGTTCCCCACCGTGGCCAAGTGGCGCAAGCCCATGAAACTCCATACGCGCAGCGGCGACATCCTCATGGAAGTGCCGCTGTACGGCGAGATTCAGCTCGACGTGGAAACCGCGGGCAGCATCGCCGGCCAGGTGCCGCTCGAGCTGCGCGATGCGGGCAAGGGCCGGCAGCACGGACAGCTGCGTCGCGCCGGCGGCAGCCAGCAGATTCGCGTGACCAGTGAGTCCGGTGACATCTATCTGATACCGATCGACCGGCTACCGCAGCGCTGAAGCCGTTCCTCGCGGATACGCCGGCGCATGTTCCGTCGAACCGGCGCCGGGTCACTGTTGTTGACGACTAGGTCTGTGGTATGAATCGACGTCAGTCGTCAGGCTGGCTTCTGTTCGGGGCTGCACGGCTTACCAGGGGTTACTTCAGTCGGAATCCATCGCCATCGCAGCGATGGGCTCTTCATCAGGTGTCGGGAGGTTTCAAGTGAATCTGTTACGTAACAGTCTTTTCTGCGCGCTGAGTTTGGCGCTGTCTGGCGCCGCCATCGCGCAAAAACCCGATTACCAGCCTGAGGTGACCGTCGACGCGCAGGGTGTGCGCGTCGTCCGCGGTGCCGAGGCGCTCGGTATCTCCTATCCCGATGTCGTCCGCGTCAATATGGCCGACCTGCCGCCGGTCCGCCCGTGGCAGCCCGGCGACCCGCTGGTCGAGATTCCGCGCCAGCATTGGGAATTCAAGCCGAACCAGGCGCCGACGCCGGTCAATCCGACCGATCTCAACGACCCGCTGGTCCCGCTGCAGTTCAACGAGCCCACGCGCGGCACCGGCTCCTTCACGACGCCGATCGTCAACGTCGCCGGCAGCACGTCCCAGGCATCGCCGCCGGATCCGACCGGCGACATCGGCACCAGCCATTTCGTACAGGGCGTCAACGGTAGCGGTGGCAGCGAAATCCGCATCTACCGCAAGGCCGACGGCAGCTTCGTGAACAGCTTCTCGCTCGTATCGCTCGGTGGCACCGGCGCCTGCGCGTCGGGCCTCGGCGATCCGATCATCCTGTTCGACGAGATTGCCAACCGCTGGGTGCTGACTGAATTCTCCAGCCAGTCCGGCCGTTCGCTCTGTGTCTATGTCAGTGATACCGACAACCTCGAAGCCCCGACGGTCACCTGGTACAAGTACACCTTTACCATGCCGTCCTTCCCCGACTACCCGAAATACGGCGTCTGGGGCGATGCGTACTATGTCGGCGCCAACGAAAGCGGCACCAGTGGTGCACGCCCGGTCTACGCCATGGAACGCACCAAGATGCTCGCGGGCCTGCCCGCCACGTTCCAGCGCGTCACGATTCCGAACCTGGCCGGCTTCAGCTTCCAGATGACGACGCCGGCCGACCACGACGGCATCGATGCGCCGCCTGCTGGCGCGCGCGGCATCTTCATGCGCCATCGCGACGACGAATCGCACAACGCGGGTTCGAACAATCCGACGCAGGACTTCCTGGAGCTGTACCAGCTGGCCGTGGACTTCGCCACGCCGGCCAACACGGTTCTGACTGGCCCGGTACAGATTCCGATCGCCGAATTCAGCTCCAACCTCAACGGCCTGACCGCGTTCAACGCTTTCCCGCAGCCGGGCGGCCAGAAGCTCGATCCGCTGCGCGAACCGGTCATGAACCGTCTCGCCTATCGCAATTTCGGCAGCTATGAAGCGCTCATCGGCAACCTCGTCACCGATATCGACGCCAACGACACCGGCGGCATCCGCTGGTTCGAACTGCGTCGCGTCGGCGGCATCGCCAGCCCGTGGACGCTGTACCAGGAAGGTACCTGGGCCGGCGCCGCTACGCCGCAGGACGGCATCGACCGCTGGATGGCCGGCATCTCGATGGACAGCTCCGGCAATATCGCGATGGCCTATTCCATGGTGCGCCAGTCGCCTGCGCTGTTCCCGGCGCTGGGCTACGTGGGTCGCGAGGCCGGTGATCCGCTCGGCACGATGACGACGCCGGAAACGACGCTGATCGCCGGCGTCGGCAACCACCCGAACGAACGCTGGGGCGACTACTTCCAGATGGGCGTCGACCCGGTCGACGGCTGCACCTTCTGGTTCACCGGCGAATACATGCCGAGCACCCAGAAGGGCACGCGCATCGGCGCGTTCCGGTTCGATGCCTGCGGCTCGCCGACCTTCACCGTCAACGGCAACAACCTGAGCCAGGAAGTCTGTACCGCCACCGGTACGGCCGCCCTGACACCGGTCACGCTCAACGTCGGTTCGGTCAACGGCTTCACCACCACGGTCAACCTCGCCTTCGCCAACGCCTTGCCGACCGGCTTCAGCGGCAGCTTCACGCCGACCGCCGTGACGCCGCCCGGCACGAGCACGATGGCGATGAGCGTGGCCAATACCGCCGCACCGGGCACGCAGACCATCGGTCTGGCCGGCACGAGCGGCGCGACGACCAAGACCGCCAACCTCAATGTCAGCGTCGCGACCGCGACGCCGGTGGTGCCGGCTCTGACTTCGCCTGCCAACAACGCGGTCGGCGTCTCGTTCTCGCCGACCCTGAGCTGGGGCGCCTCGGCCCAGGCCAAGAGCTACGTTGTCGAAGTCTCGACCGATCCCGCCTTCGGCAGCATCGCGTTCACGCAGACCGTCAGTGGCGGCGGCACCAACGTCACTGTGTCGCCGGCACTGTCCAGCAACACGCGCTACTACTGGCGCGTGCGCGCGGACAACATCTGCGGTACCAGCGCCAACTCGCCGGTGTTCACGTTCAAGACGTCGCCGGCTCTTGGCGACTGCGATGAGACGCAAGTGGCTACCAGCGTCTACAGCGACGACGTGGAAGGCAGCGTCACCGGCTGGACCACGACCGGCAGCACCGGCGCGTCGACCTGGGCCGTGAGCACCGCGCGTCCGGCCTCGCCGACCAAGTCCTGGCTCGCCGTGGATCTTACGACCACGTCCGACCAGCGCCTGATCTCGCCGGCCATCGTGCTGCCGAGCGGTCAGAACCCGCTGAGCCTGAGCTTCCAGAACGACGTCAACATGGAAGAGCGCACGGCTGGCGGCTGCTGGGACGGCGGCCTGCTCGAGATCTCGACCAATGGCGGTTCGACCTGGACCCAGATCACCAGCGCACAGATGAGCACGCCGTATACCGGCGCGCTCAACGACGGTCCGGGCAACGGTCTGCAGGGCTGGTGCGGCACGATTCCGTACCGCAAGACGATCGTCGACCTGAACAGCTTCGCCGGCCAGACGGTGAACTTCCGCTTCCGTGCTTCGACCGACGGTTCGGTCGGCGACACGCCGCTGGGCTGGTTCGTCGACGACATCAAGGTGCAGAGCTGCTCGGTTCCGGTCGACCTGATCTTCGCGGACGACTTCGAACTCTGAGGTTGCTGACCAGGCACTGACGAAAAGGCCGCCGCGAGGCGGCCTTTTCATTGCTGCGGTCGACAGTTGCCTCGGCCGCATTGCAACGAGAGGACGCCGACATCGGCCGGCGGGAGCGAAATCGCTTCCGCTACATCGTGATCGCGGCTGGTTCGAGCGGATAGGGTAGGGCGTGTCTCGCGAGGCGGCTCTGGGCGAGCCGTGCGAACGATCGGAAGCTTCCGAAACGCAGATACCAAAACGCCACCGCAGGGCTCAGGGGGTGCCCTACGGTGGCGCCTTGGCAAGGCGATGACCGCCTTGTATTAGTTACTCGAAGTGGGGTTCGCGATCGGCTCACCCGGGCGAAAAATATTTGGTGACCGTGGTCACACTCACTCGACGCGACAGAAGACGGCCTTCAGATAGCGCGACTCGGGCACGTGCGCCTGCCACGGATGATCAGGGCCGGCACCGGTGACCTTGAGCACCTGCACGGTGCGGTTCGAATAGAACGCGGCACGTCGCAGCATGTCGAGGAATTGCTCTTCACTGACCAGCCCGGTGCAGGAACAGGTCACGAACAGGCCGCCCGGCTTGACTGCGCCCAGGGCGAGCTTGTTCATGTCCAGATATTTCTTCAGCGCCGGGATGACCTGCTCGCGGTCGCGCGTCATCTTGGCCGGGTCGAGCACGACGACGTCGAACTTCTCGGCGCGGCCTGCCGCAATGTCGCGCAGCCAGTGGAAGATGTCCGCCTGGACGAAGCGCACCTTGACCTTGTTGAGCCGCGCGTTCGACTCGGCGACCTCGAGGATCTCCTCGTCGAGATCGACGCCGACGACTTCGCTCGCGCCGCCGATGGTCTTGGCGTAAATCGCAAAACCGCCGGAGTTGCAGCACAGGTCCAGCACGCGCTTGTCCTGGCAGAACGCGGCCAGCGCCAGGCGGTTGTCGCGCTGATCGGCGAAAAAGCCGGTCTTGTGCTTGGTGCCCGGCGCGGCGTGGAATTTCACGCCGTGCTCCTGGATCACCGTCGGCCGCGGCGTCGGCGGTGTCGAGCAGTCGAAACTCTCCTGCTTCTGCACATGGTCTTCGGCGAACGCGTAGACCTGGCTGTCAGGATAATGCGCCAGCAGACAGCGGCGGATTACATCGCGCTGACGGAACATGCCGGCGGAGAAGAACTCGATCACGAGCGTGTCGGCGAAGCGGTCCACGACCAGTCCGGAGAGACCGTCGCCTTCGGAATGCACGACACGGTACGCGTCGGTCACCGCGTCGAGCTTGAGCATCTCGCGACGCAGTTCGACGGCGCGAGCGATCTTGCGCTCGAAGAACGCGACGTCGACGGCTTCGTCGGGATCCTGGGTCAGCACGCGCAGCGCTATGCGCGAGTGGCCGTTGTAGAAGCCGCGTCCGGCGAAGGTGCCGTCGCGGTCGTAGATGTCGACGACGCTGCCGGGCTTGGGCCGTTCGGCGGGTTTCTCGACCATCTTCTGGAAGATCCATGGATGGTTGGAGCGGCGCTCGATCTTGAGCTGGACAGTGGGATTGGCGGGGTCGGAGGATTTCATCGCGGCATGATACCAGCGCCGCTTGCGCCGCCCGGCAACCACCCGCATCGTCGCCCCATGCGTTTTCCTCCATTGCACCGCGGCACGCTGCTCGCGCGCCGCCAGCGCTTTCTCGCGGATATCCGCCTCGACGATGGCCGCGACATCCTGGCGCACTGTCCGAACACCGGCCGTATGCTCGGCTACTCGGCGCCCGGCATGACGGTATGGGCGAGCGAGCGCGGGCCGGGCGGGCGCTGTGCCTGGACCTGGGAGCTGGCCGACGTCGGCGGTGCGCTGGTCGGCGTGCACCCGGCGCGAGCCAATGCGCTGGCGTCGGAGGCGATAGGGCTACAGCGCATCCCGCCGCTGGCCGGATACGCCGAGTCGCGGCGCGAGGTGCGCTACGGCACGGAACGCAGCCGCATCGACCTGCTGTTGCGCGCGGCTGGTCGCGCCGACTGCTACGTCGAGGTGAAGTCGGTCACGGCGGCCGATGAGTTCGGCCTGGGCATCTTCCCCGACGCGGTCAGCGAACGCGGCCTGCGGCACCTGCGGGAGCTGCAGGGCGTCGCGGCCCGCGGCGGCCGCGCGGTGCTGCTGTTCTGCGTCCAGCGCGCCGATGTGCTTGCCCTGCGTGCGGCCAGCGAAATCGACCCGGCCTATGCGCGCGGCCTGCGCGAGGCGCAGGCGGCCGGAGTGGAGACAATGGCCTGGCAATGCGCGATATCGACCCGGGAGATCACGCTCACGCGAAAACTCCCGCTGTTGCGTTAGCCCTTGAGCCAGCGTGCCGCGTCGAGCGCGAAATACGTGAGGATGGCATCGGCGCCGGCGCGCTTGATGCTCGTCAGCGCTTCCAGCACACAGGCCTGCTCGTTGATCCAGCCATTCTGGCCGGCGGCCTTGAGCATCGCGTATTCGCCGCTGACCTGGTAGACCAGGGTCGGTGCGCCGAAGCGATCCTTCACGCGGCGCACGATGTCGAGGTAGGGCAGACCCGGCTTGACCATCACCATGTCCGCGCCCTCGTCCAGGTCGAGCGCGACCTCGCGCAGCGCCTCGTCGCTGTTGGCGGGGTCCATCTGGTAAGTATATTTGTTGCCTTTGCCGAGATTGGCGGCGGAGCCGACCGCGTCGCGGAAGGGGCCATAGAAGCTGGACGCGTACTTGGCCGAATACGCGAGGATGCGCGTGTGGATATGGCCGGCATCTTCCAGCGCGGCGCGGATCGCGCCTATGCGGCCGTCCATCATGTCCGACGGCGCCACCACGTCGGCGCCAGCGGCCGCATGCGACACGGCCTGGCGCACCAGCGCCGTCACCGTCTCGTCGTTGAGCACGTAGCCCGAATCATCGATCAGCCCGTCCTGGCCGTGCGTCGTGAACGGATCCAGCGCCACGTCGGTGATGACGCCGAGTTGGGGCCAGGCCTGCTTGAGCGCGCGTACCGCACGCTGGGCGAGCCCATCCGGATTCCACGCCTCGGCCGCGTCGAGACTCTTGGCTTCGGGCGGCGTGACCGGAAACAGCGCCAGCGCCGGAATGCCGAGGCCCTGGGCCTGTCCGGCAAGCTCCAGCAGTTCAGCGATGCCGACGCGTTCGACACCGGGCATCGACGAAATCGCCTCGCGGCCACTGCCTTCGCGCACGAATACCGGCAGGATCAGATCGGCGCTGGTCAGTGTGGTCTCGCGCATGAGCGCGCGGGAAAACGCATCGCGCCGCATGCGTCGCGGGCGGGTGGCGGGAAAGGCCATGGCAGACACTCCGGCAATCGTGCGAAGCGCAACAGCGTAGCGCATCGTCGCGGCAGTCGTGCCGGTCCGCGGCAGCCTGCCGCGGCGACCAAAGTCGCGCCATGGCGGTTTTCGCCGCACTTTTCCGTAATCGACTACAGTGCGGCCGCCCCGCAGCAATCGCCGCGCAGACCGCATCCGTACTTGAAATGACTGGCTTGAGCTGGTCATATTGCGCGGCCGCTGCGGGGATGCAGTGCGGGCATGATGCTCGCCGTGCAGGCGCGGTCCAGCAGGAAACCACACCTTGTCCGGTATTCTGGTCGTCGAACGGTCAACGACGCTGAGCCATTTGCTCAAGCGCACGCTCGCGGCTGCCGGTCTGGCGGCCCGCAGCGAACTGGCGACGTATCTGGATACGATCGACCATCTCAAGCAGTCGGTGGAACTCGCCCAGCCCTACGGTGTGCTGATCGTCGGCGTGCCCGCGCGACCGACGCGCGACTGCATGGCGTTGCTCGACTTTCTCGCGACGGACGCGCAGCGCGTGCTGCCGGTCCTGCTGATGGTGCACGAGCAAAGTCCCGAGCTCGACGCGTGGCAGCGTCGGCACGGCAAGGCCCTGATTGTGCTGTGGACACAATTCAGCAAGATTCCGACCGCGCTGGCGCAACTGGAACCCAGGCCCGCGCAACTGGCTGCGCAGCCCGCTGTGGTCGCAGTGCCGTCGCAAGGCATACGCATTCTTTTCGTCGACGATTCGCACAGCGTGCGCCTGGCCTACCAGCAGCTGCTGGAGCGGCAGGGCTATGCGGTCGCTACCGCGGGCACCCTGAACGAAGCTGCCGAGAAAGCCGCTCGCGAAACCTTCGACCTGGCCATCGTCGACTACTTCCTGCCTGACGGAAACGGCGACGAACTGTGCCGCCAGCTGGCCGGGTTGCCCGGTGCGCCGACGCTCGCGGTCATCACCGGCACCTATCGCGAAGACATCATCGTCAAGAGCCTCGACGCTGGCGCGATCGAGTGCATGTTCAAGAACGAAGCCAAGGAGCTGTTCCTCGCGCGCGTCAAGACGCTGTCGCGGCAGATCCAGATGCAGAAGTCGGTCGAGGCCGAACGCCAGCGGCTCGACGGCATCCTAGGCTCGGTCGGTGATGGCGTATATGGCGTCGATCAGCAGGGCGTGATCACCTTCATCAACCCGACCGGCCTGCGCCTGCTGGGCTATGCCGACGAAGAGCAGCTGATCGGCAAGCAGGCCCAGGGCCTGATCCATCATCCGGCGGACGAGGCCAGCGCCGACGTCGTCGAATCGGGCCTGGGTCAGGCCTATACGGCCGGCAATTCGCTCAAGGGCCATGAGACCGTGTTCTGGCGTCGCGACAAGAGCGGCATGACGGTCGAATGTTCGGTGCTGCCGCTGGCGATACAGAACCGGCGCCAGGGTTCCGTCGTCGTGTTCCGCGACATCTCCGAACGCAAGAGTGCCGACAGCCTGCGTTGGGAAATGACCCACGACAAGCTGACCGGCCTCGTCAACGCTCGGCATTTCACGCACCAGGTCGCTCAGGAACTGCAGCGCCGACGCGAAGCGGGTGGCTATTCGTCGATCCTCTACATCGATCTCGACCGCTTCAGCGCCATCGTCGACGCCGCCGGCTTGCCTGCCAGCGAACGGCTGCTGGTGGAAATCGCGACCGTGCTCGGCAAGCGCCTGCGTGAGCACGACGTGCTCGCGCGCATCGAGGGCGACCGCCTCGCGCTGATGCTGTCCGGCGTGCAGCTGGAAAATCTGTTTCCGCTGGCCGACAGCTACCGCGAACTCCTGCACCAGTGCAAATACGAGGCCGGAGGCGCGACCCGACCGGTCACGGCGTCGATCGGCGTCGCCGTCATCAGTCGCGAGACGCCGTCGGCGGAATACGTGGTCGAGCATGCGCGCCTGGCCTGTCGCACGGCCAAGCAGCGCGGCCGTGACCAGACCGAGATCTATGTCGGCGAGCACGACGCCCGCATCGCGCGCGAGATCGAAGCCGGTTGGACCGAACGTCTGCGCCAGGCGATGGAGCAGGAGCGCATCGTGCTGCTGGTGCAGCCCATCGTGCCGATCGCCGCGCTGCCGCGCAGCGAGTCGGCCGTGGTGCAGCGCCAGGGCTGGCGGGTCAACGGCTCGGGTACGGCGGGGCAGGAATACCTGTTCGAAATTCTGATCCGCATGGTCGGCAAGGACGGCCAGCTGATCTCGCCCGGCGTATTCGTTCCGCTGGCCGAACGCGTCGGCATGATGCCCAAGCTGGACTTGTGGGTGCTGAACCGCCTGCTGCGCTACCTGGCCGGCGTGCGCGGCGTGAAGGCGCCGGTCGCCTTCCACGTCAACCTGTCCAACATGACGCTGGCCGACCCCGATTCGCTCAAGCTGATCGAGGCGGCGATCCGCACCTCCGGCGTGCCCGCGCGCCAGCTCGTGTTCGAGATCACCGAAACCTCGGAGCTGACCAGCCTGCACAGCGCGCGCAAGTTCATCTCGGCGCTGAAGAAGCTCGGCGTCCGCTTCGCGCTCGACGATTTCGGCACGGGCTTTTCGAGCTTCACCCATCTGCGCCATCTGCCGGTGGACTTCGTCAAGGTCGAAGGCAGCTTCGTGCAGGGCATGCCGGGCAGCGAGCTCGATCGCAAGATGGTCGGTTCGATTACCCAGCTGGCGCAGTCGCTGAAGCTGCGCGTGATCGGCGAGCACGTCGACAGCTTCGCAACGCTCGAGGCGCTGCGTTCGTCCGGTGCCGACTACGCGCAAGGCAACTATCTCGGCGAGCCGCGGCCGCTGCGCAGCGTCGATTTCGCCGCGCTGTTCCCGCATGGCTGAAATCCCGGCGCAGGATTCCGCGTCCCCGGGACGCGGCGATCCGGCCGCGGCGGCTGTTTTCCCCGACACTGCCGGCCGCACGATCCGGCGCTGTCTCGTCGTCCTCGGCGCGCTCGCTGTGCTGTGCGTCGCCGGCCCCTGGTTCAGCCGCTACGGCGTGGACCATACCGACTGGGAACACCTCTCCGTCGCCCCCGGGCTGGCCCACGGCCACTGGCTCGGCACGGATGCGATCGGCCGCGATGTGTTCGTCCGCCTGTGCATCGGCGGCCGTCTGTCGCTGCTGATCGGCCTGCTCGCGAGCGCAGTCGCGCTGATCCTCGGCATGGCCTACGGTGTGGTCGCCGGCTACGTGGGCGGCCTCGTCGACCGCGTGCTCATGCGCGCGCTGGACCTGATGGCGGCATTGCCGTTCCTGCTTATCGTGATCTTGCTGCTGACCGTGTTCGAGCGCACGTTACTGCTGTTGCTGGGCGCGATCGGCGGCTACGTCTGGATGGATCTCGCACGCGTGATGCGCGCCGAGGCGGGGCGCCTGCGCAGCCTCGCGTTCGTCGACGCCGCGCGCCTGCTGGGCGCGGGTCCCGGCTGGATCATGGGGCGGCATATCGCGCCCAACCTGCTCGGGCTAGCCGTGGTCTATCTGAGCCTCGGGGTGCCCAACGCCATCCTGATCGAATCCTTCCTCGGTTTTCTGGGTTTGTCTGTCGATGAGCCCGGTGCGAGTTGGGGCGGGATGCTGTTCGACGGCACGCAGGAAATGGATCTGGCGCCGTGGACCCTGATTGCGCCCGCGCTGTCCCTGGGGTTGACCCTCATCTGCTGCCAGTTCCTTGGCGAAGCATTGCGCCGGCGCCTCGATCCGCGACGGGCCAGCGTGTGAGCGCGCCGCTGCTGAGCGTCCGCGGATTACGCATCGCCCTGCCGCCACGCCCCGACGCGCTCGTCGATGGAGTCGATTTCACGCTGAAGTCAGGCGAGTGCCTCGTGCTGGTCGGCGCGTCCGGTTCGGGCAAAAGCCTGACCAGTACTGCCCTGATCGGCCTGCTGCCGGCGGCGGCGCGTGTCAGCGGCTCCATCGTCTTCGCCGGCGAAGAAATGATCGGCACCGCGTCAGATCACTGGCGACGTGTGCGCGGCAGCGGTATCGGCATGATCTGGCAGGACAGCCAGGCCAGCCTGCATCCCTTGCGCCGCGTCGGGGTACAGCTGGTCGAGGCCCTGCGTCATGCCGGCGCCGCTACGCGCAAGGCGGCAGGGCGCCGCGCGGTGGAACTGTTGAACGAAGTCGGGATCGACCGGCCGGTCGAGCGTCTGGCGAGTTATCCCCACGAGCTCTCCGGCGGCCAGCGTCAGCGCGTGCTGATCGCCCTGGCCCTGGCCGCCGATCCGCGCCTGCTGATCGCCGACGAAGCGACGAGCGCGCTCGACACCACGGTTCGCCTGCAGATCGTCGATTTGCTGGACCGGTTGCGCCGCGAGCGCGGCCTGGCTTTGCTGTTCGTGAGTCACGATCTGGCGCTGGTGCGGCGCATCGCCGATCGTGTCGCGGTGCTCGATCAGGGCCGGCTGGTCGAGCTGGCCGATACCGCGACGTTGTTCGCCGCGCCGGAACACGAGCAGACACGCGCGCTGCTGGCATTGCGCAACCCGTCTGTCGCGGCGCCGGTGGCGGCGCCAGCTGTCCTGCTGCAACTCGATGGGCTCGATGCCAGTTTCTCGCCGGCTGGGTTCTGGGGCGTGACCGGCCGGATGGCGCTACGGGATATCGGATTTTGTCTGTGCGCGGGCCGCACGCTGGCGATCGTCGGCGAATCCGGATCGGGCAAGTCCACCTTGCTGCGCTGTCTGCTCGGCCTGCACCGCGCCGACCGCGGCCGCCTGATCCTCGACGGGCAGGTGTTCGATCTGTCCGACCTGGCCGATCCGGCGCCGTTGCGCCGGCGTCTGCAGCTCGTTTTCCAGGATCCGGGCGCCTCGCTCGATCCGCTATGGCGCGTGGGCGATATCGTCGCTGAGCCGTTGCGCTTCGGCCGGGAGCCGCTATCGCGACAGGAGCGTCATCCGCGCGTCGCCGCGCTGCTGGCCGATGTCGACCTGGATCCGGCGCTGGCCACGCGCTATCCGCATGCGCTGTCGGGCGGACAACGCCAGCGTGTCGCGATCGCGCGCGCCCTGGCGGCAGAGCCGTCGGCGCTGCTGCTGGACGAGGCCACCAGCGCGCTGGACGTACGGGTGCAGCACCAGATCCTGCAACTGCTGCGCCGCCTGCAGCGCGAACGCGGACTGGCTTTGCTGTTCGTCACCCACGACCTGGATCTGGTCGCGGACTTCGCCGATGACGTGGGCGTGCTGTGGCGCGGAGAACTCGTCGAACAGGGACTCGTTGGGGAGATTTTCGCCCGGCCGCGTCATATCCACACGCGCCAGCTGCTGGCGGCTGCCGGCCGTCGCGAGGCGTGCAACGCGCGAGAACTGTGAAGCAGTTCCGTGACTTCCGCGAAGCCGTTCAGCGACAGTTGGATTCCGTTAAGGAATAATTAAGTCGCATCTTTTCATAAGACTGGATGATAAATCTGGTCGCCCACTGAAGAACTCGCCGCAACCTCTTGAAATAAAGAGGTTTAATTATGTCCCAAAACATACTATTTCTTGTCCTCTGTGCTGCTGTCGTCGCCGCTCTGCTGTCGATCAAGCGCATACCCGAAGGCACCGTCTACACCTTGCGCCGTTTCAACGGCCAGGCGCGCACGTTGCAGCCGGGCACCCATCTCATCTGGCCGCTGCTCGAACGCGTTGTCCATCGCATTTCCCTCACCGGCCATGTTCTTCCGCTCGACGAGCTGTTCCCGGTTTCCGGCGTCAATGCACGCCTCAGCGGCAAGATCTTCTGGCAGGTCGTCGATGCCGAACGCGCCGATGCCTCGATTGATCGCGCCGAGGCGCTGATCCGGGCCCGGGCACTCAATGCGGCTCGAGCGACCGACAATCCCCGGGAGGAGACCCCGGAACTGCGCAACAGCCGGTTGAAGGCGGCCTTGAATGACAGCCTGCGCGACGTCGGCATCGTCATCACCCGCGTCCAGGTCGGCCTTGCCTGATTCCGTTCTGAGCGCCGCGGGCACCACACCACGACCCGCGCTCGCGGGTCCCTAGTCACCGCGACTGGATTTTACCGACCGCGGCCCGGATACTTGCCGGCCTTTTCGATACGGACAGCCCGGCGATGGCAGAACGGGATCGTCTGCGTCACCGGCTCGACGACGGCCTCGCGGTCCTGGGTCTGGATTTGCCGGATGCGACTCGCGTTCGGCTGATCGCCTATGTCGAGTTGCTGGCGCGCTGGAACGCGGCCTACAACCTGACGGCGGTACGCGATCCAGGCGATATGATCGCGCGCCATCTGCTGGATTCGCTCGCGATCGTTCCTTACGTCAGCGGCACTACGCTGGCGGATCTGGGTAGCGGTGCCGGCCTGCCGGGTATTCCGCTGGCCCTGGTCGAGCCGCAGCGCCAGGTCACGCTGGTCGATTCCAACGGCAAGAAAGCCCGCTTCCTGCGCGAAGCGGTGCGTTCATTGAAGCTGGTCAACGTCCGCGTTGTCGAGGGGCGGGTGCAGGATGTCCCGGGACAATTCGATTGCGTCACGTCGCGCGCGTTTGCGACGCTCGCGGACATGCTCGACTGGGCCGGTGGGCTGCTCGCGGAAAGCGGCCGCTGGCTCGCCATGAAGGGTAAGCTGGCCGACGAGGAAATCGCGGCCGTGCCGGCCGGATTCCGCGTCGAGCAGGTCGTCGCGCTGGACGTGCCGGCACTCGTCGGCGAACGCCATCTCATCGTTGTACGTAGGGCTTGAACGAACCGGTTTCCCCATGACGCGCATCATCGCCATCACCAACCAGAAAGGCGGAGTCGGCAAGACGACGACCGCGGTCAATCTCGCGGCGGCGCTGGCCGAGACGCGGCGCAAGATCCTGCTCGTCGACCTCGACCCGCAGGGCAACGCGACCATGGCTTCCGGCATCGACAAGCGCGCGGCCAAGCCAAACGGCTATGAAGTCCTGCTCGACGAAGTGCCGATCGAACGCGCCATCATCTCGACCGAAGCCCATTTCGACCTGCTGCCGGGCAGTTCCGACCTGACCGCGGCCGAACTCAAGCTGATGGATGCGCTCGCGCGCGAAAGCCGTCTGAAGGAACAGCTGGCCAAGCTCGGCGACACCTACCACACCATCCTCATCGATTGCCCGCCGACACTGCACCTGCTCACGATCAATGCGCTGAGCGCGGCGCATGGCGTGCTGATTCCGGTGCAGTGCGAATACTTCGCGCTCGAAGGGCTGGCAAGCCTGCGCGAAACCATCGAGGCGGTGCGCCGGCGCCTGAATCCACGCCTGGAAATCGACGGCTTGCTGCGCACCATGTACGACGTGCGCAACAACCTGTCCAACGAGGTGTCGGCCCAGCTCACCAAGCATTTCGGCGACAAGGTGCTGCGCTCGATCATTCCGCGCAACATCCGCCTGGCCGAGGCGCCCAGCCACGGCCAACCCATCAACCTGTACGACCGGGAGTCGCGTGGCGCCATCGCCTATCTCGGTCTGGCCGGCGAAATGCTGCGGCTGGAGCGCGGCGCCGCCGCGGCCGCCGCCGCGCATTCCACTTGAGGAATACCATGTCGGCAGCGAAGAAACGGGGACTCGGACGCGGCCTGGACGCGCTGCTCGGCAACCTGGAACCGGAAACCAGCGAATCGCCTGACGGCAGCGGCAGCGAACTGCGCCACATCGCCGTGGGCCGTATCTTTCCGGGCAAGTACCAGCCGCGCCAGATCATCGACCCGGAAAAGCTCGAAGAACTCGCCGCCTCCATCAGGGCCCAGGGCGTCATCGAGCCGATTGTCGTGCGTGCCGCGGGTGACCGCTTCGAGCTGATCGCCGGCGAACGACGCTGGCGCGCGACGCAGCTTGCCGGCCTCGCGGAAATCCCGGCGCTGGTGCGCGATGTCGATGATCGCGCGGTCGTCGCGATCGCGCTGATCGAGAACATCCAGCGCGAAGAACTCACGCCGCTGGAAGAATCCCAGTCGCTCAAGCGCCTCATCGACGAATTCGACCTGACCCACCAGCAGGTCGCCGATGCGGTCGGACGTTCCCGGGCAGCGGTATCCAATCTGCTCCGCCTGATGGACCTGCCGGCCGAAATCAAGCATCTGCTTGAGCAGAAAAAGCTCGACATGGGCCATGCCCGTGCCTTGCTGACACTGCCGGAATCGCTGGCAGTCGGCCTGGCCCGGCAGGCGGCCGAACATGGCTGGTCGGTGCGCGAACTCGAAGAAGCGGCGCGCGCCGCGCAAACCGAGCCGCGCCCGACCGCAGCCAAGCCGGCCGCGCCGCTGCGCGACCCGAACGTCGAGGCCCTGGAACGCGATCTGTCCGAGCGCATCGGCGCCCGCGTCGCCATCACCCACAGCCGCAACGGCCGCGGCAAGCTCACGATCCGCTATCACAGTCTGGAAGAGCTCGACGGCATCCTCGGCCGCATCAAGTAGGCATCGCCTGTCGGCAGCCGCACCGCCGCTGCATCCGATGGGACCGCCGCGTGAAAGCGTTTTGGCGCAACGAGGGTCTGTATGCGCGTGAGCAGCCGACAACGACAGTTCGACGCCCTCGTCCGGGCGCACAACGGGGACCTTTACCGCTACGCCTACTGGCTGTGCGGTGATTCGTCCCTGGCCCAGGACCTGGCCCAGGAAACCTTCCTGCGCGCCTGGCGCTCGCTTGACGCGCTGCGCGAACCGGACGCGGCCAAGGCCTGGCTCATCACCATATTGCGTCGCGAGCATGCGCGCCTGTACGAGCGCAAGCGCTTGGAGACCACCGACATCGGCGAACTGGAACTGGACGACCGCGATTCGCTCACCCCCGAACAACTGGGCGAGGATTCCATCGTGCGCGCCGCCATGTTGCAGCTCGAACCCAAGTACCGCGAACCCCTGCTGCTGCAGGTGCTCGGTGGTTTTTCCTGCGACGAGATCGCGCGCGAGCTTGGCCTGGGCGCCGCCGCGGTCATGACCCAGCTGTTTCGCGCACGTCAGAAGCTGAAAAGTCTGCTCGCCGACGGTCGCAGCGAGGCCAGCGCATGAACTGCCTCGAGTACCGCCGCGAGCTGGCCTCCGAACCGCGCCGCGAGAGCGCCGAAATGCAGCTGCATCGGCGTGGCTGCACAGGTTGCTCGGCGCACCATGCGCGCGCGCTGGGGTTCGAATTGGCGCTCAAGCGCGCGCTGACCGTGCCCGTGCCCGACGGTCTGGCCGAACGCATCTTGCTGGCGCAGACCACGAGCGAGCGCGGCGACCGCGGCCGGCGGTGGCGCCTCGGGTTGTTCGCGGCCGCGGCCGTGGTGCTGGTCGCGCTGGGGCTGGGGGTGCATCAGCTGCAGCTTTTCTCGCCGCTGGCGCAGCAGCTCATCGTCCATCTGGAGCACGAACCCGCCGCGCTGATCACGCATACGCCGTTGCCGGTGGCGGACGTCGAGCGCCGGTTCAGCCAGCGTGGCGTGCGCCTCGCGGCGCCGCCGCCGGCTGGCATCAGTTATGCGCAGGCTTGTCCGGTTGGTTTGCTGGGCTCCGTGCACATGGTCATGCCCGAGCGCGAAGGTCCGGTCACCGTGTTCTTCCTGCCTGGCCACACGGAACCTCGTAGCGACTACGCCGACGGCGGCATGCGTGTGCGCGCCATACCGATGGCGGCCGGCACACTCGCGCTGGTGGCCGCCGACACGCTTCATTTCGACACCCTGGAAGCGGGCTGGCGGCGCAGCCTCGAAGGCAGTCCGGCGACGGCCGCCGGCGTACCGTAGCGGTTTGCTGCCGGCTGCGGCCGCATGCCGCGTTTGGGCCTGGGCGGTGCAGCGGCGATAATGCGCGCCGCACCTGCTCCGGACTCCCGCAATGCCTCAGCTTTCCGTCGTCGTGCCCGTCTTCAATGAACGCGACAATGTCAAACCGCTGATCGACGAGATCGTCGCCGCGCTGCGCGGCCGGCATGACTTCGAGATCGTCTACGTCGACGACTGCAGCAAGGACGACAGTCTCGCCGTATTGCAGGGGCTCAAGCCGCAGGTCCCCGAGCTTCGTATCATTAAGCATATTTCACAGAGTGGACAAAGTACCGCTGTGCGCAACGGTGTCAAGGCAGCGCGCGGCGGCTGGGTCGCCACTCTCGACGGCGATGGCCAGAACGATCCGGCCGACATTCCCAAGCTGATTGCCGCGCGCGACACCGGCCCGGCCGACGTCAAGCTTTATGCCGGCTGGCGCGTCAACCGGCAGGACACCGGCAGCAAGCGCTGGGCCTCGAAGATTGCCAACGCGATCCGTTCGCGCCTGTTGCGCGACGCCACGCCGGACACCGGCTGCGGCATCAAGCTGTTCGAACGCGACGCTTTCCTGGACCTGCCCTACTTCAACCACATGCACCGCTACCTGCCGGCCCTGATGCAGCGCGCGGGCTGGAAAACGGTCAGCGTGCCCGTCAACCATCGCGCCCGCGGCGCCGGCGTATCGAAGTACAACAACCTCAACCGTGCCCTCGTCGGTATCGCTGACCTGCGTGGCGTGGCCTGGCTGATCCGCCGTGCCAAGCGCACCGCGGTCGAAGAAGTGCAGTAGCCCTCGCCGCATGACCGGCGCGCCCCACGCGGCGCCCGGCTCAACCCTTGCGACGGCGTGCGGCGACAGTGCTGCGACGCCGGCCGTCGTGTCGGCGTCCATGGTCCGGCACGGCTTGTTGCCGTTATGCGCACGATGCGTGCCCGCAAGACGCCGCCGTTGCGGCTGACCGTTGCCACGGTTTGCGGCCAGACTGCGGCCGCGACACCACTCACCATACCGCAGGGAAAATTATGAAAGGGAAACTGATATCCGCACTGCTGGCCTGTTCGGCCGCACCGCTCGCGCACGCACAGAGCTGGACCCAGGTCATCCAATCCGCCGCACCCGAACAGTTTCTCTCTCTGGCGCCCGAGCGCTCGCTCGCCATGGACGGCGCGGGCCTGCTGTTCGTGCAGACCCGCAACCTGAGCGTGAGTGGCCCTGCCTCGATCGACGTGCATGCGCTCAATGCCAAAGGCGCGCGCCTGACCTGGCTCACCTCGGCGCTGCCGATCTTCAACGATGGCACCTTCATGCCGCGCGGCGTCAGCGCGCGCGACGGTGATCGCGTGAACTGGGTCGAATCCGGACCGGATGGCGCGCGCGTGCCGAGGGTGTTCGTGTATCGCGCCGGCGAGACCACGCGCTACCGTTCGCTGAGCTTCCAGGGCGGCATCACGGTCACCCACGCGATCAGCGGCGGTGGCGGCGGCGTTTACATCGCACGCCTGCCTGCGGGCCATGCGCGGCCCATGATCCAGTACTACGGCGCCGGAACGCAGTTCTGGTCGCGCGACGTGCGTGGTTGCGCGGCTGGCCCATATCTTCCCGCGGCGCTACTTGCGCTCGATGTCGACCTCCCGTCGAACACGCTGACCACGGTAAGCCGCTGCCTGCATGTCTCCGCCCCGGGCGCGATCGCCGTGGAAACTTTCGACGCCGTGACCGGCAGCCCGCTCGCGACGCGTTACGGATGGCCGTATGCCGACAGCGCCGCACCCGTCGTGGCGGCCCAGCCGATCGGCAACGGCGCGTTCGTGCTCGAACAGCACGATGTAGCCAGCGGCGAGCGTGTGCTGCGGCGCGTCGATATCGACTTCGACGGCGACGCCCTGCCGCTGCCGGCGGGCTTCGTGCCGCAGCCCGTCGCGCGTCATACCGGCGGCGGACTGATTCCCGCCATCAACACGACCGGTCATGCGATCGGTGCCTGGCAATTCATCGACGGGCGCGAGCATTGGCTCGATTTTCCGGCCTTGTCAGGCGCCCACTTCCCGTATCTGCCGGACTTCCCGGCGACGCGTTTCGCCTGGAGCGGCGACGGCCTCGGCAACAGTGTCGTAGCGTTCAAGCTGCCGCAGTCCGACGAGTCCGGCCCGGTGCAGGTCGCCGCGATGGGCCCGAGTGGGAAGGAAATGTGGCGTCGCAGCACCGATGCCTATCCTTTTACGCAGCCGGTCGGCAACGTCGCGCTGATCGCCGTGCCGGATAGCGACGAAGTCGTGCTGGCCGCCGACGAGGTTGCGGCGGACGAGCCCGGCTCTATCGCTCCGACGGGCGTGATCCACGTCGAGCAGTTCCGCATCGAGGAAGGCGGCGGCACGGTTACGTGGCCGCCGGTTGCCGTGTCGGTACCGCGCTAACGCGCCGCGGCTCGACCTTGGTCGCGCGCGCCGTCCGGCCCATGGACGGCGCGCGCAATCGGCTTATGCTGCGCGTTCCATGGAACACTGGAACTCGCATGTCCCGTCTGGCTGTTGCCTTGCTGCTGTTGCTCCCGCTTGCCGCATCGGCCGCCGACCGCGTCACCGGCAAAGCCTTCGCGACGCGTTCTGAAGTCATCGCACCCCACGGCATGGTGGCGACCTCGCAGCCGCTCGCCACACAGATCGGTGTCGACGTGCTGCAGCGCGGCGGTAGCGCGCTGGATGCCGCGATCGCCGCGAATGCGGCGCTGGGTCTCATGGAGCCGACCGGCAGCGGCATCGGCGGCGACCTTTTCGCCATCGTCTGGGATGCCAGGACGCAGAAGCTCTATGGCTACAACGGGTCGGGCCGATCACCGAAATCGCTGACCCTGGACTGGTTCGTGGAGCACGGCTACACCGACGTCCCGCCGCTCGGTCCGCTGCCTGTGTCCGTACCCGGCTGTGTCGACGCCTGGTTCGCCCTGCATGAAAAGTTTGGCCGCCTGCCGATGAAGGACCTGCTCGCGCCGACCGTGCGCTACGCACGCGAGGGTTTCCCGCTGAGCGAACTGATCGCCTATTACTGGCAGCGTTCGGTGCCACGCCTGTCCAAGTACCCAGGTTTCAAGGAACAGTTCACGCGCGACGGCGTCGCGCCGCAAAAAGGCGAGCGCTGGAAGAATCCGAATCTGGCCAACACGCTGGAAGCAATTGGCAAGGGCGGCCGCGACGCGTTCTACAAGGGCCGCATCGCCAAGGTCATCGGCGACTACATGAAAGCCAACGACGGCTTTCTCAGCGCCGAGGATCTCGCCGCGCACCGCGGCGAGTGGGTGGAACCGCTGTCGACCAACTACCGCGGCTACGATGTCTGGGAGCTGCCGCCGAACGGCCAGGGCGTGGCCGCGCTGGCCATGCTCAATATCCTTGAAAGCTACGATTTCAGGACCATTGAATTCGGCAGTATTGAACATGTGCACATTTTCACTGAGGCGAAGAAGCTGGCCTTCGCTGATCGCGCGCAGCATTTCGCCGATCCGGCATTCGCGAAACTGCCGCTCCAGGGCCTGGTGTCCAAGGACTACGCCGCCGAGCGGCGCAAGCTGATCAGCGCGACCGCGGCCAAGTCGGTGGAAGCCGGACATCCGCCGCTCGACGACGGCGACACCATCTATCTCACCACCGCCGACAAGGACGGCAACATGGTCTCGCTGATCCAGTCCAACTATCGCGGCATGGGTTCGGGCATGGCGCCGACGGGACTGGGCTTCATCCTGCAGGACCGCGGCGAGATGTTCGTGCTCAAGACCGGCCATCCGAATTCCTACGCGCCGGGCAAACGGCCGTTCCACACCATCATCCCCGCCTTCGTGACCAAGGCCGGTAAGCCATGGCTCAGCTTCGGCGTCATGGGCGGCGCGATGCAGCCGCAGGGTCACGTCCAGATCGTCATGAACCTCATCGACTTCGGCATGAACCTGCAGGAAGCCGGCGACGCCCCGCGCATCCAGCACGAGGGCTCGACCGAACCTACCGGTCAGGTGACGGCAATGAGCGACGGCGGCGAAATCAACCTCGAAACCGGCTTCAGCTGGGAGACCGTGCGCGGCCTGATGCAGAAGGGCCACAAGGTCACCTATGCCGACGGTCCCTACGGCGGTTACCAGGCGATAGCCTGGGACGACAAGAACCAGGTCTGGATCGGAGCGTCGGAAAGCCGCAAGGACGGGCAGGCCGCCGGCTACTGAAAGCAGGCCGCCCGCAGCGCTGGCACGGCGCGATTTGCAGACTTTGTGACACGGTGTACCCTGCGGGGCGTTTGGCTCGCGCGAGGACGCTTCGATGTTGAAAGTCCTGATTGCCAGTTGCAAAGGCGGTAGCGGCAAGACCACGCTGGCGACGCACCTTGCGGCGCACTATGCGGTCGACGGCAAGAACACCGTGCTGGTGGATTGCGACAGGCTCGCGTCCAGCCGGCATTGGTGCGAGCGCCGCGCCGGCCTGGCCAGCGCTGTGCTGCCGATCGACGGCACCCGGCGCAACTGGCGTGAACGCATCCCGTCGGGCGCCGACTGCGTCATCGTCGATACGCCCGCCGGCGCGAGCGCCGATGACGTCGACGAACTGCTCGACTACGTCGACGCCGTGCTGATCCCGATATTGCCCTCGCCTTTCGATCTCGAAGCTTGCCGGCCGTTCGTCGAATCCATCGCCGGGCTCAGCCGCATCAAGCGCGGCAAGGTTGTCGCTGGGCTGGTCGCCAACCGCCTGCGGCCCTGGACGCATGCGAGCCAGCTCGCTCTGGAGGAAATGCGGCAGTTCGACCTGCCGGTGATCGCGCAGTTGCGGGACACCCAGGGCTACGTCGTCGCCACGGGGCTGGGCAAGAGCCTGTTCGACTACCACGCCGAAGCGGTGCGCTCGCACCAGGACGACTGGAAGCCCTTGCTGAAGTGGCTGAAGAAGAGCGGCGCCTAGCCGCTGCGTGTAAGCCGACGGCGGGGCCGCCGGTTCCGGCTTGTTCTTCGCTCGTGACGCTGTCGCGGAGCGTAGCGTCCCGTCACCGTAGCGGGTCGCCGGTGGCTTTCGCACAACCGTTACCGGCAATCGGCACACTCGGTGGTATGCCTGCCCTTGTTCGCTTCCCGCTGCTGCTGAGCCTGCTCGTACCGATCCTGTTCGCGCGTTCCGCCATATCGGCTGATCCGGGGCCGCTGGAGGCGATCCAGGCCGAACTGCGTCCGGACTTCGCCGATCTCGCCGGAACCCGCACCGTGCCGGGACTGGGCATCGCCCTGGTCGTCGACGGCCGCACGCGCTGGATCGAAAGTTTCGGCTTTGCCGATCGCGCCGCGCGCCGCGCATTGACCAACCAGACGCGCCACGCCCTGGGCGATCTGAGCAAGCCTTTCGTCGCTGCGCTCGCGCTACGCCTGGCCGCCGAAGGACGCATCGACCTGACCGCGCCAGCGGCGCGCTACCTGCCCCAGTTGGTGATTGCCGGAGGCGATACGCAGGCCGCGACGCTGATACGCCTGCTGACCCATCACGCCGGCCTGCCGCCCAACCACCTCGCCGGGATGTACCGCGACGTGGGCGCGCCGGGCCTGGACTCGCCGCCGACCGATGCGCTGTACCTTGCCCAGGTGCCGGGACAGGTCTACGCCTATTCCAACATCGGCGTGGAACTCGCCGCCCGGGCGTTGGCTGCCGCCGGCGACACGGCCTATGCGGCGTTGCTACAGGAGAAAGTGCTGCGGCCGCTGGGCCTGCGCCATACGGGTTTCACCGCTGGCGACGACGACGCCCGGGGACATCGCAAGGGCCGGCCGATCGTGGCGCCGCTGGCGCGCGAGCAGGCTGCGCTGGGGCTGCGCGGCAGTCTCGCCGACCTTGCCCGGCTGGCCGAGCAGCTGACCGCGGCCCAACCGGCCATGGACCTGACTGCGCTGTTCCAGCCCTACAACACCGAATCGGTGCTCGACCTCGATTACCGCAACGGCCTCGCCTTTTCGTTGTTCGCCGACCAGCGCGCGACTGTGGGCACCGTGGCGCGACTGAGCTCGCTGTATCCGGGTTCGCGTGCGCGCATCGACATCGCGCTGCGCCAGCGCGCTGCGGTCATCGTGCTGGCCAATGGGGCGGATGCGGGCGACACCGTCGACGACACGACCGACCGCCTGCTCGACGGCTGGCTGCAGGCCGCGCACGGCATCGCGCCGCGCGAGCGCAAGGCGCCCTTGCCCGAAACCGCCGAATGGCCGCACACGGCCCGGCCGGACGAGGCCGCGCGCTACTACTCCAGCGCCGCGGGCCTGGTCGAACTCACACCGGATGGCACCGACTTCGACGTGCGCGTGCTCGGCCTGCGCTTCGCTGCTGAGCGTCGCGAGGACGGCTGGTACCGCCTGCGCCTGCGCGTGCTCGGCCTGCCGCTCGATCTGGGACCGCTGCGCCGCGTACTGGTTGCCCCGGCCCGCGTCGACGGACACCGCGTGCTGATCGTCTGGACCGTGCGCCGTCGCTTCCTGATCGGCAGTGCCTGGGAGCCACCGGCGCTGAGCCCGGCAGTGCAGGCACTGGCCGGGCAATACCGCCTGCTCAACCCGGACCGCATCACCCACGAGCTGGGCATCGCGCAGATGCGCGTCGACCTCGACGACGGGGTGCTAAGTGCCAGCTATCCACTCGACATCCCGCTGCTGCGCACACGCGTGCCCCTGGAACCCGAGGGCGGCGGCACGGACTCGTTGCGTGTGCCAGGACTGGGTTCCATCGTCGGCGAACGCCTGCGCGTGGAGCGCAGCGACGGCCGCACGCGCCTGCACTATTCCGGCTATGTGTTCGAACGGCAATGAGCGGTCGCCAAACCCGCCCGGGCTTGGTGCACCATAGGGCTCTTAACGACAGGCGAGGAAGCCAGCCATGCAAGAACTCATCCTGCTGCGACACGCCCATGCCGGCAATCCCGGCGCGGAACAGGCCGACGGCGACAGAACGCTGAGCCTGACCGGCGAGGCGGAAGCGGACGCCGCGGCGGAGTGGCTCAAGGCGAGCGGCGCGCGGCCGCAGCGCGTGCTGTGTTCGCCGTCGACACGCACGCGGCAGACCCTGGAACGCGTGCTCGCGCGCATCGAGTATTCCGACACACGCTACGAACCGGCCATCTACGAAGCCACGGCCGGCGATCTCATGGGCCTGCTCGACCAGCACCGCGACGCCGGACAAGTGCTGCTCGTCGGTCACAACCCCGGCATCGAGACCCTGGTCGCGCTGCTGGCCACCGGCCAGTCCGGTGAATTCCGCGGCGTGCCGCCGGCCGGAATCGCCTGGCTGGAAATCGGCAAGGACAAGGACATCGAACCGGGCAGCGGCAGCGTGAAGGCGTTCTGGTCGCCCTAGGCGGACGGGCCATGTCCCAGCCGCGCGCGTGGAGCTTCACGGGCGTCCTTCTACTGGCGCTGGCCTGTTCTACGGCCCGAAGCGAGCCCATCGCTTTGGACCCGGCGCGTTCCTCGGCCGAATTCGAGGTGCGCGTAATGTGGATGTTCGATGTCGCCGGCCGCTTCGGAGCGGTTACCGGCGAGGTCGAAATCGACCATGAGGCGCGCAGCGCGCGCGTGCGCGCCCGCATCGACACGCGCGCGTTGTCGATGCGCCGCACCAGTTACGAGGAGTGGGTCAGGTCGGACGAATTCTTCGACGCGGCCCGGCATCCCTACATCGAGTTCGACTCCGAGCCTTTTCCGCTCGCCACACTCGAACGCGGCGGCGACATCGTCGGCAACCTGACCCTGCGTGGGCTGACCCGGCCGGCGAGCCTGCGGCTGAGTCCGAGCGAGTGTCCCGGCGCCGTCGCGCTGAGCTGCGCTGTCGTGGCCGAAGGCACCGTGCAGCGCAGCGATTTCGGCATGCGCACGCGCCGCGCTACCCTGGCGGACAAGGTGCGCCTGCACTTCACGGTGCGCACCGTCGCGCCACCCGATTGAAACGGAATTGATCCCCATGCGGAACGGACGCCTGATCCTGTTGGCGCTGGCGACACTGCTGCTGGCCGGTTGCGCGCTGTCGCGCGAACGCGTGCGCCGAGCCGACGCGGTGGTCGAGCAACTGCGCGACCGCACACTCAGCTGCGACCGCGCCGACCACTGTGCGCCCGACTCGCCGTATCACGAGCTGTACCAGGAGAGCGTGCAGGCTGGCGGCGCGCGTCATTTCGTGACCCTGCTCGATCACGGCGCCGACTCGCTCGCGCTGCGTCTGCACCTGGTGCGCAGCGCACGCAAGAGTATCGAAGTACAGACCTTTATTTTTTCTCCCGACGACTCCGGCTATCTGGTCCTGGACGAACTGATCCGCGCCGCGCGCCGCGGCGTGCACGTGCGCGTCATCGCCGACCAGTTGTTCTCGCTCGGCGACTACACCCTGCTCGCGCGCCTGGCGCGCGCCCACGCGAATTTCGAGCTGCGCCTGTACAACCCGGCGTTCGACGACGGCGCAACGCAGCCACTGGAATTTGCCGCCAACATCCTCTGCTGCTTCTTCCAGTTCAATCAGCGCATGCACAACAAACTGCTGCTGGTCGACGGCGAGACTGGTGTCGCCGGCGGACGCAACTACGAAGACCGCTATTTCGACTGGGACCCGGCGTTCGACTACCGCGATCGCGACGTGGCCGTGACCGGCGTGCATGCGGGCAGGCAGATGCAGGCCTCGTTCGAGCAGTTCTGGTCGCACAAGCGCACGCGCAGCATGACCCAGCTCAAGGACGTGAACCGCCGCGTGATGCAGATCGAGCGTGAGCCCGCGCCGCCCTGGGACACGCCGGCGTGGCAGCGGCCCGATCGCGTCGCGGCGATCCTGCGCCAGGCCGACGACGGCAACTGGATCACCACTCGTTTCGTCGCGCACGGTTTTCGCGTGGCCCAGGTCGACTATTTCTCGGATTCGCCAAACAAGCCGCTGGAGCCGGAAAACCGCGCCGACAAGGCGCTGACGCGGCATATCGTCGATCTGCTCGCACATGCCCGGCACGAAATCGTGCTGCAGACCCCGTATCTC
This sequence comes from Tahibacter sp., assembly GCF_032229445.1. Taxonomy (NCBI): domain Bacteria; kingdom Pseudomonadati; phylum Pseudomonadota; class Gammaproteobacteria; order Lysobacterales; family Rhodanobacteraceae; genus Tahibacter; species Tahibacter sp. The sequence continues at coordinate 88,084 of NZ_JAVTWC010000109.1, read as the reverse complement.
GTCATCAGCCGGCCTGCGCGCCGCGTGTTCCGCAGCCTGCGCGAGCGCGTACCGGACCTGCGCGTGATCGTGTCGACCAACTCGCTGGCCGCGACCGACGCGTTCTACGTATATGCGCTGTCGCACAAATACAAAAAGCGCTACATCAAGCACCTCGGCTTCGAGATCCACGAGTTCAAGCCGTTCCCTGGCGATGCGGCGCGCATGATCCCGGGTTATGAAACCCTGGCCGGTAGCGCGGACGATCCGCCGCAAAGCGATACCACGCCGGTGCCGGTCGACAAGGCACCGGGGCCGCGTGTCGGCCTGCATGCGAAATCCATCGTCATCGACGGCCGGATCAGCCTGATCGGCTCGCACAACTTCGACCCGCGTTCGGACAACTACAACACCGAATCAGGCTTCATCATCCACGACGCGGCGTTTGCGCGGGCGTTGCGCGCATCCGTGCTGCGCGACACCGAACCGCAGAACGCCTGGGTCATCGCGAAGCGGCCCAGGCCGCTGCTGGTCGAACGCGTCAACAACGCGATCCACGACTTCTCGACCGCGCTGCCGCTGTTCGATTTCTGGCCGTTCCGCTACGCGACCAGCTTCGAACTCAAGCCGGGCTGCACACCGCTGCGGACCAACGATCCGGGGTTCTACGACTGCTACGAAGCCGTCGGGGACTTTCCGGGCGTCGACCTGCCACTGAAACACATCTACACGCGCATCGTGACGGCGTTCGGGGCCGGGCTGGTCGGGATCCTGTGAGGCAACGCGGGCGCACCCTTTGCCGGCGACCGCCGAGGCTGCGAACGCTTGATCGCTGTGTTACGTAAGCACTCCAGCAGCACAGGTATCGGGAGGCTTGGCGACGCTGCGCGGACCGCCAAGGTTCAATTGACGCCGCGGGCCTGCACTGGCTAGTCTGCGAAGTCTCTGCCTACCCGAAGACCAGCCATGTCTCTGACCATCACGATCGACCTCGGCGACGCCGATCTGCAGCACTTCATCGACGGCATGAAGAAGGCGCAGGAGGAAACCACGCACCTGACCGCGCAGCAGATCACCGATGCGGCGCGCAAGCTGCTGGCCGATTCTGCCAACGTGGTGGTGCCGCATTTCATCGCCGATCGCCTGGCCAAGCTCGATGCCATGATCAACATGGTCCACGACGCCGGCTGGGCACTGCCGGACGAGGACAAGACCCGCGTCCTTTCCGCGTTGACCTATTTCGCCGATCCCAAGGACGTGATCCCGGACACCGTGCCGGTACTGGGTTTCCTCGACGACGCGATCATGATCGAGCTCTGCGTGCGCGAGCTCAAGCATGAACTCGACGCTTATGATGATTTCTGTGATTTCCGCAATGCCGAGGCCGGCCGCCTCGGCGTCGATCCGGCCAGCCATGACGTGCAGCGCGCGCATTGGCTCGAAGGCCGCCGTGAAGAACTGCAGGACCGCATGCGCCGTCGTCGCCGGGATTCCTACAGCGGCAGTGGCAGCTCCTGGAAGCCGGCGCTGTTCAAGTTCGGCTGAGCGCAGCGGATTGATGCGCGCCATGACAGGCCGCTGACAAAAAACCCCCGGTTTGCCGGGGGTTTTTCATTTGCGGCCCAGCGCGGCGCGCGACGGGACAGGTTTCCCGTCGCGCGTGTCGCTCAACCGCGATAGTTGTTCATGAAGGCTGCCATGACCCAGAACCACGCGATGATGCCGATGACGCTCAGCGCGATGATGCCGACATTCAGTGCCCAGCCGTACCACGGCATTGGCGGACGCTCGAGTTCGTAGTCCTGCCCGGGCTCGACCGTGTTGAACACCACGCAGGTGTTGGCCATCAGGTCGTGCAGCGCCTGTTTGCGCTCGGTGAAGCCGGCCATCATGTAGCCGATGTACAGGATGATGTTGGATACCGCGCCACCGAAGAACCGGCCGGTTGCGCGACCGAACGTGATCGGCATGCCGTAGTCGTCGGTGACCTTCAGGCCGAAGGCCTGCTTGCCCAGCGTGGCCTGGTTGGGGCCGCTCTCCAGCAGCGCGAAATACAGCCAGCGGCCGACGTAGAACAGCAGAATGCCGAGGATCGGGATGATGCCGAGGATCATCGCCGGGATGATCAGGATGAGATTGTCCAGCGTATAGGCGGCGAAACGGCGCCAGAAGCCGGCGTGAATCGCATCACCGGGCGGCAATGGTTCGCCGGCCTGGAGCATGTCGCCGCTGCGCACCAGCGGCGCGTCGGGCGCGGCGTAGGGCGAGGCATACGGGTCGGCGACGGGCATCGAAGGCGGCATGACCGCGGTTTCCGCGGCAGCGGCCGACATCGAGAAACTCGGCGGTGCCGCAGCCGCGCGCGGCGCAGGCGGTGGTGCCATCAGCGGCGGCGGCGGTGGCGGAGCCGCGGCAGCGGGTGCGCTGAGTCGGCCGAAGGCGCCCCAGTTGTTTTCGCCAACCTTCGCCACTTCGACATTGCCAGACCAGTCGCCCGTGGCGACCTTGCTCTCCACGAACGCATACGGCACCGGGCCGCGCGGTTTTCCGCCAATCACTGCGAACAGGCTGCCGCGATCGTCCAGCGCATGGATCTCGCTGTCCGCGCCGATGCTGCGCAGGCCATCCTGCAGGCCCTGCAGTTTGCCGAGGTCGTCGCTTTCCTTCAGCGTGACCGGTGCGCGCGGCACCAGTTGCGCGCTCACCTTGTCCGGTTCCATGCGGAAATAGCTCGCCAATGCTGGCCAGACGGTTTCCGCGGCGTGACCCGGCAACACGATGCCGGTCAGCACCAAGGCATGTTTGGTGTTCTGCATGAGACTCCCCGAAGACGCAGGCGCGCCGGGCCGGCGCGCTGGCCCGACTTTACCGTTTCAAAACGCGCATGCAACCCGAAACGAACACGGAGTCGCCGCGAGCGAGCCTCCGCGTGGTCCGGTCAGGGGCGCTCGAGGATGGCCGTGACGCCCATGCCACCGGCGGTGCAGATTGAAATCAGGCCGCGGCCACTGCCTTTTTCCTCCAGCAGCTTGGCCAGGTTCGCCACGATGCGCGCACCGGTCGCTGCGAACGGATGGCCGTGCGCGAGCGAGGAACCGTTGACGTTCATTTTCACCGGGTCGATGCTGCCCAGCGGCGTATCCAGGCCAAGGCGATTCTTGCAGTAGTCCGCACTTTCCCAGGCTCGCAGGGTGCACAGCACCTGTGCGGCGAACGCTTCGTGGATCTCGTAGAAATCGAAATCCTGCAAGGTGAGGTTGGCGTCCTTGAGCATCTGCGCGACTGCGACGGTCGGCGCCATCAGCAGGCCTTCGCCATGCACGAAGTCGACCGCGGACGCCTTGGCATGGGTCAGGTAGGCCTGCACCTTCAGTCCGCGCGACTGCGCCCAGGCGTCACTGGCCAGCAGCACCGCTGAGGCGCCGTCCGTCAGCGGCGTCGAGTTGCCCGCGGTCAGCGTGCCGTTGCCCGAGGTCTTGTCGAAGGCGGGTTTCAGGCTCGCGAGCTTTTCCAGCGTCGTTTCGGGACGCAGGATGTTGTCGCGCTCCACGCCGCGGAACGGCACGACCAGATCCTTGTAGAAGCCACGCTGATACGCCGCCGCAGCCTTCTGGTGGCTTTCCCACGCGAGCTGGTCCTGCGCCTCGCGCGGAATCTTCCATTCCTTGGCCATGAGCTCGCAGTGATCGCCCATGGACTTGCCGGTGCGCGGTTCGGCCACGCCGGGAAAATGCGGCTTGAGCTCGCTGAGGCCGAAGCCGCGCAGGAAGGTCTTGATCTTGTCCAGCGGCGTCTTGGCGCGCGCTGTTGCGAGCAGGCGCTGTTGCAGCTTCTTGCCGTAGACGATGGGCACGTCGCTGGTCGTGTCCGAACCGCCGGCGATGCCGGCCTCGATCTGGCCGACCGCGATCTTGTTGCCGATGTGGATGGCGGTGTCCAGCGACGTGCCGCAGGCGCGCGCCATCGTGATGCCTGGCGTGGTCGGCGCCAGGCCCGAGGACAGCGCGGCTTCGCGCGCGAGGTTCCAGTCCGAGGAATGGTGGATCACCGCGCCCATCGCGACCTCGCCGAGTTCCACGCCGTGCAGGCCGTATTTCTCCACGAGCGCGCCGAGCGTCTTGATCGACATGCCGAGGTTGCCCACGTCGGAGTAGGCCGTGTTGTTGCGACAGAAGGGGATGCGCACCCCGCCGATGATGCCTACGCGTTGCTTGCTGCTCACGATTCGCCTTCCTGCGGCTGGGGGGGAAGCGCCTGCTATCATCAGGCGTTTCACGGTAGTTGCTTATTCTATGCCGTACGTTTTCGATCTTGACAGGCTGGATGCGCGGGGCGCCGCCGCGACCGCGGACTTTCGCGCCGCCGATCCGTACCCGCACGCCGTGTTCGAGGACTTCCTCGAGCCCGCTTCCGCGAGCGAGCTGTCCGCCGTGTTCCCCAAGCCCGAAGACCGCCTGTCCTGGGACCGTTTCGGCGCGATCGGCTACGAAGTCAAGCTTGGCTCCTCCGACGAGGTGCGCTTCCCGCCGGCGCTGCGCCGCGCGATTCACGACCTCAACTCCGGTCCCTTCATCCGTTTCCTCGAGCGCCTCAGCGGCATTGACCACCTGCTGCCCGATCCGGGCCTGGTCGGCGGCGGCATCCATCTGAGCCGGCAGGGCGATCACCTCGGCATCCACGCCGACTTCAACTGGCATGAGGGCCTGCAGGCGCACCGGCGCCTGAACCTGCTGATCTACCTGAGCCCGCACTGGGAGCCGGGCTACGGCGGCGAGCTGGAACTGTGGGATACGACCGGCACGCGTCGCGTGCGCAGCGTCGAGCCACTGTTCAACCGTGCTGTGGTGTTCGCCACGCGCTCGGATACCTTCCACGGCCACCCGAATCCCTGGGCCGCGCCCGACGGCGTCTTCCGCCAGTCCATCGCGTTGTACTACTACACGACCCGGCGTCCACCCGAGGAAGCGCGCGAGGCGCATGGTACTTTGTACAAAGGATACAATGCGTGAAAGGCGAAAAATAAGAGCAGAGGAGTGAGAAAACAGTGAGGGCTGGCCTCGCCGCTTCTACTCGTTTCTCACTCCTCTCCCCTCATTCCTCGCTTAGAACGCGTGGGTCGCCAGCGTTGCTACCGTATACGGTGCGCGCAGGCCTTCCGCGGGTGCGGTCGCTTCGTATTGCTTGCCGGGCGCGAAGCTCGCGCGCGTCGCCAGCAGGCGTACGGTTGCATGGCACAGCGAAGTCGATTTGGGCGACATGCCGGTGATGCTGAACTCGACCACGCCACGACGGCCCAGGCGCAAAGCGTGGCAGTCGACTACCTGTTCGTCCGAATTGACCAGTACACGCTCTTCGGCCCAGTCGATCACCTGCCCATCGAACTGCGGCGCGACCGCGTAGCCGAGCAGGTCGCTGTGGCTGACTGCGACCCGCGGCGCCGGCGCCTTGTTGGCGAGCGCGCTGTCGAGCAGGCCGACCGGATCCAGCGCCGCCGCCGCAACCCAGCCGTCGCTGTGCCAGCGCACGCCGACGTGCCAGGCGTCCGGATCGGTCAGCGCAAGATTCTCGTGGATGATCCAGCCCAGGCCGCGCGTGTCGTCACTGCGGCCGCGGGCCTGGTCGAGCCGGCGCGCATCGGTGGCACTGATCAGGCGGAACTTCGCCGGCACATCGATCGTGATGCCGATGGCTTCGCGCGTGTAGCGGCCGCGGTTGAACACGGCACGGCGCGCCGCTTCGGCGTAGCTCAGCACTTCGGCCGGACGTTCCTGGACCGGGACCGGCGCAGGATTCTCGAACTCCGCGTCGCGCGGGCGCGTGGCGACGGCACCATCAGCGTTGCCGTCGCTGTCTGTGGATTCCATGTCCAGTGACTGCAGGGTCGCCATCACGACGTCGGGATCATCGCTGAGCAGGCCCTTTTCCTGCTCCGCCGTCAGGGCCACTCCCTCGTCGCGAAAGGCTTTCACCATGGCGGTACGCTGCTCCGGCGTGCCGACGATGACGTCGCGCGCGACGTTGGTCGCCGCGTAGTAGGCGATACCGCTGCAGATCACGAGACCGAGCACATGGAAGCGAATGGTGTGATCCGGCTCGTTCCAGTACTTGATCATCGCGACGATGAAATAGAACGGCACCAGCAGGGTGAGCACGCCGTCCAGCACGCTCGCGCGCCAGACGCGCACGACCATGAGCAGAACGAACATCAGCGACAGTGCGTAGGCGATCAGCATCAGTTTCATGGCAGCCTCAGCGCACCGTGACGCTGGCGACGTCGCCGCGCGGCAAGGAATAGCTCACGCTGCGCGCCGGCAGCTCGATGGCGAGGGTCAGCGTCTCGCGCGTGACCGCGGTCAGGGTGCCGATATAGAAGCCACGCTGGCGCGTTTCGACCGCGACACGCTGGCCGACCAGATCGGCGGCGCTGTCAGGTTCGTTCTTCGCCGCGCCCTTCTTCTCCGGCCTGGCAGTGGCCGCTGCCGGCTTCGCCGGTGCGTTCATCAGCTGCTCGATCTGCGCTTCGTCCGGATCGGCCGCGAACGCATCCATGGCCACGGCCATCACTGCACTTGCCCACACTGCCCGCATGAAAGAGTAACTCCGCGATGGCCCGCCCCTGGGCCGACGGATTGTCGGCGGCGTTCCGCTCCCGTCGCAAGCGCCTATGTCGACGCCGTCACAGCTTGCAGGCGGCTCAGGATCGCGCGCGCGGCCTCGCGGCCGTCGAGCGCTGCGCGCACGACGAGGTCGGCGCCGCGCACGGTGTCGCCGCCGGCGAAGACCTTCGGGTTCGTGGTCTGCTGCGGCGCGCGGCCCGGGCCGCCGACGAGGATGCGGCCGTTCGCGTCCAGCGTGATGCCGTGCTCCGCGCACCAGTCCGGCGGGCTGGCGAGAAAGCCGAAGGCCTGGATCACGACGTCGGCGCCGAGTTCCTGCTCGCTGCCGGCAACGATGCGGCTCTGCGCGCGGCCAGCCGCCGCGCTGACGAGCTCGGTCTGCGCCACGCGCACGCGTTCGACGTGCTCGCCGCCGAGGATCGCGAGCGGCTGGCGCTGGAAAAGGAATTCGACGCCTTCCTCGCGCGCGTACTTCACTTCGCGCCGCGAGCCGGGCATGTTGGCCTCGTCGCGGCGGTAGATGCAGGAGACGCGCTGCGCGCCCAGACGGATGGACGAACGCACGCAGTCCATCGCCGTATCGCCGCCACCGAGCACGACCACGCGCTTACCGGCGAGATCGGGCAGCGCCTGGGTCGTCGCCGTACCGAGCAGCCGGCGCGTGTTCGCAACCAGGAACGGCAGCGCCGAATGCACGCCGTCTAGCTCGGCTCCGGGCAGCTGCGCATCGACGCTGGTATAGGCGCCGGTCGCGAGGAATACCGCGTCGTAGCCGTCGAGCAGATGCGCGAACGGCAGGTCGCGGCCGATCTCGATGCCGAGCCGGAACACCACGCCGAGTTCCTCGAGCACCGCGCGGCGCGTGCGCACGACGGATTTTTCGAGTTTGAACGCCGGAATGCCGAAGGTCAGCAAGCCGCCGGCTTCCTCGTAGCGATCGAATACGTCGACCGCGATGCCGGCACGGATCAGCCGATCCGCCGCCGAGAGCCCGGCCGGGCCGGCGCCGACGATGGCGACGCGCTGGCCGCTACGTTCCTGCGTATGCATGGCCGGGCGCCAGCCGCGACGCAAGGCTTCGTCGGTGACCCAACGTTCGATGCCACCGATCGTGACCGCACCGAAGCCACCTTCCTCCAGGGTGCAGGCACCTTCGCACAAGCGGTCCTGCGGACAGACGCGGCCGCAGATTTCCGGCAGCGGATTGGTCTCGTGCATCAGCGTCGCGGCGTCCTCGATACGGCCGTCGCGCACGAGCTGCAGCCACTGCGGGATGCGGTTGCCGAGCGGGCAGCCCCAGGAGCAGTACGGATTGCCGCAGTCGATGCAGCGCGCGGCCTGGTCGCCCGCGTCTCCGTTGGCGAAGCCGCCATGGATCTCTCCGTGGCCGAGCACGCGGATCGATACCGGCACTTCCTGCGGCAGCGCCCGATGGAACTGGAGGAACGGAAATGTCTTCTCGCTCATGCGGCGCGCCTCAGCGCTTCGGCCAGCGCATCCAGGCTCGCGGCCTTGGGCTTGACCAGCCAGAACTTGTGCAGCACGTCGCGGAAGTCGCCGAGCAGGCGCGCCGCCCACTGGCTGGCCGTGCAGTCGATGTGGTTGCGCAGCAGCGCGCGCAGATGCTGCAGGTGATTCTCCATGCCTTCGAGCGAAATGCGGTGGATGTCGACGAGTTCGTGGTTGTAGCGGTCGACGAAGTCGCGCGAGAGATCCAGCACGTAGGCGTAGCCGCCCGTCATACCGGCGCCGAAGTTCAGGCCCGACTGACCGATCACGACGACGGCACCGCCGGTCATGTACTCGCAGGCATGGTCGCCGACGCCTTCGACCACGGCCAGCGCGCCGGAATTGCGCACGCCGAAGCGCTCGCCGGCGCGACCGGCGACGTACAGCTCACCGCCGGTGGCGCCGTACAGGCAGGTGTTGCCGACGATGGCGCTGTCCTGGCTCGCGTAGCGTGCCGTGTCCGGCGCACGCACGACGATGCGGCCGCCGTGCATGCCCTTGCCGACGCCGTCGTTGGCTTCGCCACGCAGCACGATGTGCAGGCCGGTGGCGTTCCAGGCGCCGAGGCTCTGCCCGGCGCTGCCGCTCAGGTGCAGGGTCAGCGGCGTTTCGAGGATTCCCTCGTCGCCCCAGCGGCGCGCGATCTCGCCGGACAGCCGCGCGCCGATCGAGCGATCGGTGTTCCTGATCGCATAGTGGAAATCGCCGCCCTGGCGTGCTGCGACCGCGGCGGCGGTATCGGCCACGGTCCGCGCCGCCAGCCCGTCGGCTGCGGGCGGTGCGATACACGGACCGCAGGCGCCCGCCTCAGGCGCGATGGCCGAATGGATCAGGCCGTCGAGGTCGAGCTCGTTCTGCTTGCGCGTGACGCCGTCGATGCGGCGCAACAGGCCGACGTTGCCGACCGCGTCGCCGAGGCTGCGCAGGCCGAGGCTCGCGAGGATTTCGCGCGTCTCGCCGGCGACGAAACGGAAATAGTTCTGCACCATTTCGGGTATGCCGTGGAAATGCTGACGACGCAGCACCTCGTTCTGTGTCGCCACGCCCGTGGCGCAGGAATTCAGGTGACAGATGCGCAGGAACTTGCAGCCCAGTGCGACCATCGGTGCGGTGCCGAAGCCGAAGCTCTGCGCACCGAGCGCCGCGGCCTTGACCACGTCCATGCCGGTCTTGAGGCCGCCGTCGGTCTGCACGATGACGCGATCGCGCAGGCCGTTCATCGCCAGCGTCTGCTGGGTCTCGGCCAGGCCCAGTTCCCACGGCGAGCCGGCATAGCGGATCGAGGTCAATGGACTCGCGCCGGTGCCGCCATCGTGGCCGGACACGGTGATGAGATCCGCCCCCGCCTTCACGACGCCGGCCGCGATCGTGCCGACGCCGGCGTGCGAGACCAGCTTGACCGAGATCAGCGCCTGAGGATTGATCTCGCGCAGATCGTGGATCAGTTGGGCGAGGTCCTCGATCGAGTAGATGTCGTGGTGCGGCGGCGGTGAGATCAGGCCGATGCCGGGCTTGGCATAGCGCAGCCGCGCGATCAGGCCGTTGACCTTGTGTCCCGGCAGCTGGCCGCCTTCACCGGGCTTGGCGCCCTGGGCGATCTTGATCTGCAGAACCTCGGCGCTGACCAGATAGGCCGGCGTCACGCCGAAGCGGCCCGAGGCCACCTGCTTGATCTTGGAACTGCGTTCGGTGCCGTAGCGTGCCGGGTCTTCGCCGCCTTCGCCGGAATTGGACCGCGCGCCGAGCCGGTTCATCGCGGTGGCCAGTGCCTCGTGCGCCTCGGGCGACAGCGCGCCGAGCGACATGCCGGCCGAATCGAAGCGCGCGAGGATGGCCTCGATCGGTTCGACCTCATCCAGCGGAATCGCGGCGTGCGCCGGCTGCAGCGCGAACAGGTCGCGCAGCGCCGCGGGCGCGCGGTTGTTCACGTGTTCGGCGTAGTCGCGATAGCGCCGCACGTCGCCGGTGCGCACCGCCGCTTGCAGGCTGCCGATCACGGCCGGGTTATACATGTGGTATTCGCCGTCGGGCACGGCCTTGAGCAGGCCGCCCGGCGGCAGCGCATAGCTCGGGTCGCGTGCGGCGGCGAGCTGGGCACGGTACTCGGCTTCGATGTCGTCGAAGTCGGCGCCGCCGATACGCGAGGGCGCGCCTGGGAAGCACAGGTCCACGACTTCGCGTGACAGGCCGACGATCTCGAACAGCTGCGCGCCGCGATAGCCGGCGATCGTCGCGATGCCCATCTTGGAGATGATCTTGAGCAGGCCCTTGCGGATGCCGCGCCGGTAGCTGCGGCCGATCTCCGACGGCGGCTCGCCTTCCATGCCCTTGAGCTCGCCGCGGCGGTTCATGTCGAACAGGGTCTGGTAGGCGAGGTAGGGATATACCGCCGTCGCGCCGAAGCCGATCAGGCAGGCGAAATGATGCGGATCGCGCGTCGTGCCGGTTTCGACCAGCAGGTTGCAGTCGCAGCGCAGCTGCGTACGCAACAGGTGCGCGTGCACCGCGCCGGTCGCGAGCAGCGCGTGGATCGGCAGCAGGCCCGGTACGGGATAGCGGTCCGACAGCAGCACGATCAGCGCGCCGTCGCGTACCGTCTCCTCGGCTGCCGCGCAAAGATCGCGGATCGCCCGTTCCAGGCCGACGGCCGGGTCGTAGTACAGATCGAGCCGTACCTGCGCGTTGCACGCCTGCGGCAGCGCCAGGATCTGGCGCAGCTTGCGCTGCGACAGGATCGGTGAATTCAGCAGCACCTGGCGCGCGTTCTCGGCGGTGAGCTCGAACACGTTGCCCTCGCGCCCGATCTGGGTCACGAGCGACATGACCAGACGCTCGCGCAGCGGATCGATCGGCGGATTGGTGACCTGGGCAAAGGCCTGGCGGAAGTATTCGTACAGCGGCCGCGACTGCTGTGACAGCACCGCGATCGGCGTGTCGTCGCCCATCGAGCCGGTCGCCTCGGATTCGTCCTCGGCGAGCGCCTTGAGAACGACGTCGCGCTCCTCGCGGGTCAGCGCGAACTGCTTCTGGAAGCGCGCGAGCATGTCCGGCGGGAACGGTTCGGCCGCCAGCGCGGGGTCGATCAGATGCGACTCGAGATAGTGCATCTCGTCGCGCAGCCACTGCTTGAACGGCGCGCGCGCGCGGTTGATCGCGTCGATCGCCGCATTGTCGAGCAGGCGTCCCTCGGCCAGGTCCACCGCGAGCATCTCGCCGGGGCCGAGCCGGCCCTTGGCGACGATGGCCTCGTCGGCGATGTCCCAGATGCCGGCTTCGGAGCCGATCGCGAGATGCTCGTCCTCGGTGCGCAGCCAGCGCGTCGGACGCAGGCCGTTGCGGTCCAGTGTGCACGCGGCATAGCGCGCATCGCACATGACCAGGCCGGCTGGGCCGTCCCAGGGCTCGCTGTGCAGCGCGTAGTACTCGTAGAACGCCTGCAGATCCTCGTCGATGGACTCGCGCGCGTTCCAGGCGGGCGGCACGAGGATGCGCATCGCGGTCAGCAGATCGATGCCGCCGGCGAGCAGCACGTCGAGCATCTCGTCCAGACTCTGCGAATCCGAGCCGCGCGTGCCGACCAGCGGACCGATGTCGGAAAGATCGAGCAGCGGCGAGACCATCTTCACTGAACGCGCCGCGGCCCAGGTGCGGTTCGCGCGAATCGTGTTGATCTCGCCATTGTGGGCGAGCAGGCGGAACGGCTGCGCCAGCCGCCAGTTCGGCATCGTGTTGGTGGAAAAGCGCTGGTGGAACACCGCGGCGCTCGCGCTGAGCGCGGCGTGGGCGAGATCGGGGAAGGCATCGCGCAACGCGCCTGGCGCGGTCATCGCCTTGTAGGTGATGGTCGCGGCCGACAGGCTCACGATGTAGAAACTCGCATCGTCACCGAGCGCATGCCCGGCGCGGCGACGCGCGCGGAACAGCTGGCGCTCGAAGGTCGCTTCGTCGGTGCCGCTGGCCGGTTCGACGAACAGTTGCCGCACACGCGGCGCATGTGCCTGGCCCATCGGCCCGCAGGCCGCCGCATTGACGGGTACGTCGCGCCAGCCGGCCGGCACGAGGTCTTCCTCGGCGAGCACGCGCTCGAACTGCATGATCGCCGCCTGCGCCCGCGCCTCGTCGTGGTCCAGGAATACCAGCCCGGCGGCGAAGCGGTCACCGAGTGCGATGCCGGCTTCGTCCGCCAGTGCGCGCAGCCAGGGCTGGGCACGGTAGAGCAGGATGCCGCTGCCGTCGCCGGTCACGCCGTCCGCGTTGACGCCGCCGCGATGGGCCATGCGCGCGAGCGCGGAAAAAGCCTGGTCGACGAGCCAGCGGCTGGGCCGGTTGCCGATCTGCGCGATCAGTCCGAACCCGCAGCTGTCGTGCTCGAAGGCGGGGTCGTACAGGCGCGGCGTGCTGCGTCGCGTCATGCTGCAATCCTGGCGGAGCCGCGCGGACCGATCCAGTGCGGCCGAGCGCGACGGAAGCTTGGGCGGCGCGCGGTCCCTCGCGCCCGATGGCAAAGCCCGGTCAGGGCCACGGCTTCGAATCAAACATAGATGCTGCGATGCGTCAAATGATCAAACTCGAAGCCGGTGCCGAGCATTCGCAGAAGCAACCCGAGCAATCCATCCAAATGTCCGGTCATGCCCACGCACGCGGCAAAATATACATTGCAATAATGTGGGCTGGATGCGCGAAGTTCCTGTCGCAACGCACCTACGCGTCGGCATCAGCGGGTCGTCCGGAGTCTGCCCTTCGCGCCTGCACCATCACGGACGTTCGCGGTACAGTCGGACACGCCACGGGACAGGGGGGGCGGATGACTGCTCGTATCGCTGAATTGTCGGTGATGGTGGTCGAGGACCACAGCTTCCAGCGCAACATCGCGCTGCGCCTGCTGGCGGGGCTCGGCGTCGAGCGCGTCTACGAAGCCGCGCACGGCCGCGCCGCGCTGGATATCCTGCTTACGCTGCAGGAAAAGCCCGATGTGCTGCTGGTCGATCTGGACTTGCCGGAGATGGACGGCATCGAACTGATCGGGCATGTCGCAAGCCGCCGTCTCGCCCGCGCCGTGGTCGTGCTGTCGGCGCTGGACCCGGCCCTGCTCCACACCGTGCAGACCATGGCGCGTGCCTCCGGCCTGCGCGTGCTCGGCGCGGTGGAAAAGCCGCTGACCGCCGCCAAGCTGCAGGAGGTGCTGGCGCTGTTCCACCACGAAGCCGAGGAGAGCGGCTATCTCGTGCCCGTGGAATTCGACCGCCAGACCCTCGTCGAGGCGATCGAAGCCGAGGAGATCGAACCCTGGTTCCAGCCGCAGGTGTCCATCGCGAGCGGCCATGCGGTCAGCGTCGAGGCGCTGGCGCGCTGGGTGCGCAACGACCAGGTGCTGCTGCCGGCGCAGTTTCTGCATCAGATCGAGCGCGAAGGCCTCATCGATGCATTGACCGAAAGCATGCTGCGCAAGTCCTGTCGCTGGCGTGTGCGCTGGGCCGCCGCCGGGCTGGACCTGCGCCTTTCGGTCAACGTGTCCATGCTCAACCTCGCGCGCGTGGATACCGCCGACCGCTACCAGCAGATCGTGCAGCAGGCCGGTGTGCGCACGCGCGACGTCGTGCTCGAAGTCACCGAAGGCTCAGTCATGGGCGAAGCGGCCAGCGCGCTGAACGTGCTGGCGCGGCTGCGCCTGAAGGGCTTCGGCCTGGCCATCGACGATTTCGGCACCGGTTATTCCTCGCTCTCTCAGCTGTCGCAGATTCCGTTTACCGAGCTCAAGATCGACCAGGGCTTCGTCACCGGCGCGGTACGCCAGCCGCGCAAGCGCGCCGTGGTCGAGACCAGCCTGGCGCTTGCGCGCAAGCTCGACCTCGGCACCGTGGCCGAAGGCGTGGAAACGCTGGAGGACTGGCAGATGCTGGCCGAACTGGGCTGCGACTACGCCCAGGGCTATCTGATCAGTCCCGCCGTCTCCGGCACCGCGCTGGTCGAACAGGTGCGCCAGTGGAGATCGCCGCAGATGCCGTCATGAAGCCGGGCCTGACGCGAATGGGCCGCTTCACGCTCAGCATCCGCCAGCAGCTGCTGGGCCTGTTCGGCCTGCTGCTCGCGACCGGGGCCACCGTGCTCGTGCTCGACACGCTCAACGAGCGCGCCACGGTCAGGACCATTACCCAGTTGCGCGAGGATTCGCTTGCCGGCCTGCGCTACGTCAAGAACATTTCCGATGCCTACGGCATGGACGTGGTCGACACGACGTTCCGCGTGCGCAACGAGCTGATGGGCTGGGAACAGGGCGTTGAAGTGCTCGATCGCGCCTCGGACCGGATCCAGGACCAGTGGGACAAGCTGCTCAGCACGCACCTGACCGAAGTGCAGCAGACCCTGATCGACGACATCCGCCGCCAGCGCGAGAGCGCCGACCGCGCCGCGGCCAAGCTGCGCGCGATCCTCAAGTCGCAGAACATCGACGATCTGGGCCGCTTCGCCGACACCGAACTGTATCCCGCGATAGATCCGGTCACGACGCGGCTGAAGTTCCTGTCCGAACTCCAGATGATCACCGCCAACGGCAACCTCGACGCCGACGCGCGGCGCACCGTGCGCATCAGCCTGTGGCGCCTAGGCCTGAGCCTGCTGGCGTTCGCTATCGTCGCCGTCGCCGGGCGGCGCATCCTGCGGCACATCTATCGCGGCGTCGAAGAACTGGTGCGGCTCGCTCGCTCGGCGCGTGCCGGAGATTACGCGGCGCCAGTCGGCGAATGGCCGCGCGGCGAGCTCGGCCAGGTCGCCACGGCCTTCGTCGAGATGCGCGAGACCCTCGGGCGTCACGAAGTGGAGCTGCGTCATTCCGAAGCGCTGGCGACCGAGGCGAATCGCGCCAAGACCGCGTTTCTCGCCGCCATGAGCCACGAGATCCGCACGCCGATGATCGGCGTCGTCGGCATGCTCGAACTGCTCACGCATACCGACCTCGATGCCGAGCAGCGCCGCTGCGTCGACGTCATCGACACCTCGGCGCAGTCACTGCTGCAGATCATCGGCGACATTCTGGATTTCTCGAAGATCGAGGCCGGACGGCTGGAGATAGCGCCTGCGGCGACTGATCTGCGCCGGCTGCTGGAACAGACCATCAACAATTTCCTGGGCGTGGCGTCGTCGCGCGGCCTGTACCTGACCCTGCAGATCGACGCGGGCATTGCGGACGCGCACCTCGTCGACCCGCTGCGTCTGCGCCAGATCGTGTCGAACCTGCTGTCCAACGCGCTCAAGTTCACCCACAAGGGCGGCGTGCGCGTGGAGCTGGAACTGCTGATGGGGGACCCGACCAGCCAGACCATCGCGCTGCGCGTGCACGACAGCGGCATCGGTATCGGCCAGGAACAGCAGGACAGGCTATTCACGCCGTTCGCCCAGGCCGAGGCGGGCACGGCGCGCAGCTACGGCGGCACGGGCCTCGGCCTGGCCATCAGCCAGCGGCTGGCCCAGGCCATGGGCGGCGAAATCGGCCTGCGCAGCCGGCTCGGCGAAGGCACATCGGTCAGCCTCGTCCTCGCGCTGCCGACCGCGACTCGCGAAGCAGTCGCGGCGGACGCCGCGCCACTGCGTCGCGAAACGCGGATCCCGCAGCGGCCAGCCCCGGGCATCGCGCAGGCCGAGCACGAACGCAGCCTGATCCTGCTCGTCGACGACCACCCGACCAACCGGGACGTCATCGCCCGCCAGCTGGCCAAGGCCGGCTATGCCTGCCTCAGCGCCGGTGACGGCGAGGAAGGCCTGCAGCAGTGGCTGAGCGGCCGCTTCGCCCTGGTGCTGGCCGACATCCACATGCCGCGTATGGACGGCTATGCCATGGTCGCCGCGATGCGCGCGACCGAGCAGCGCGAGTCGCGCGCACGCACTCCCGTGGTCGCCCTGACCGCGAACGTGACGAAGGGCGAGGCCGAGCGCTGCGTGGCGGCCGGCATGGACGATTTCCTCGGCAAGCCGGTCAGCATCGCGCAGCTCGCGGCCAAGCTGCGGATCTGGCTGCCGCATGTGCCGTTTCCCGAGTTGCCGCCGGTCGATGCCGCCGCCATCGCGCTACCCGGTGCGATCGACCGCAGCGTGCTCGACGAAATCACCGGCGGCGACGCGCGCGAGGCGCGTCAGCTGATCGACGAATTCCTGGCCGCTGCGGAAAGCGACCTGCTCGCGCTGGAACACGCGTTCGAGCGCGGCGACCGCGACGGCGCCGCGCGCGAGGCGCACCGCATCAAGGGCGCGGCACGGCTGGTCGGTGCGGGGGAACTGGCGCAACAGGCCGGGGTGATCGAGCAGGAGTTGCGCGGGTCAGCGGCACTGTCCGTCGTGCTGCCCAAGCTCGCGCCGCTGCGGGCTGCGCTCGATGAACTCAGTGCATTGCCTACGCGGTCGGCGTGATGTCCGGGCGGGGCAGATCCACGACCACGTCGCGCACATAGGCGCGCGGATCCTTGCGGTGGCGCAGCACAGAAATACAGGTGTGGTAGAGAAGAGCGCCGGCCAGCGCAATCAGAAACAGATCTGCGACACCACGCTCGGGACCGCGCAAAACGATCCAGAAAATGGTTATGACGAACCACATGCCGCTTTCCATCGACGTCATTCGCTGCTCGTGACGCGAGCGCAGCACGGCCTCGCAATGCGGGCAACACACCACTTTGTGCTGCCAGCGCAGCGGCGCGGGGATCTTCGGTCGCGTCTGGGTCAGCAACTCGCGCGACTCGAAACGGCCGGCACAGGCCGGGCAGACATAGTGCCCACGAGTGTGCTGCGATGGCGGCGCTGCGGCAGACTCCATTACAGCGCCTCGGCGTCCATTTCCCCGGTGCGGATGCGCAGCACCTGGTCGAGCTGGTAGACGAAGATCTTGCCGTCGCCGATCTTGCCGGTATTGGCCGACTGCATGATCGCTTCGACCACGCGATCGCACAGGTCGGCGCTGACCGCGACCTCGAGCTTGATCTTGGGCAGGAAGTCGACGACGTATTCGGCGCCACGGTACAGCTCGGTGTGGCCCTTCTGCCGGCCAAAGCCCTTGACCTCGGTCACGGTGATGCCCTGCACGCCGACCTCCGACAGTGCTTCGCGCACATCATCGAGTTTGAACGGCTTGATGATGGCGGTGATCATTTTCATGGTTGCGGCCTCGGCCTGATTGCGCGCGAGACTGCGCGTCGGCGCGACTATAGCCCAAGCCTTTGCGTGGCCTCACCGGTCTTCATCGTGTCATTCCGGTGCGTCGTTTGCAGCAGATGCAAGTGCTCTCGGATTTTTCCGAGGCATTTGTCAGGCGATTTCCGACGGCCGGCCGCATCCGGCTCGGCTAAACTAAGCCCATCGCCGGCCACCGCGCCGGCCCTGCTCCATCCTGCAATGCCACGCGGCTCGTCCGCGGCGCCATCGGCAGGCGTCAGGAGCAGCCACCGCCTCGGAGACCTCCATGATCGATGCACGCACCGTAGACGAACTGGCCCGCCGCCTTACGGAACTCGTTCCCGCCGGCCTCAGCAGTGCCGGCGCCGACGTCGCCGACAACATCAAGGACGCGCTGCGCGCCGGCCTGCGCAAGCTCGATCTGGTCACCCGCGAAGAATTCGATGTGCAACGCAGCGTATTGCTGCGCACCCGGGAGAAGGTCGAGGCGCTGGAAGCCCGCGTCGCGCAGCTCGAACAGCTGCTGCAGGCGCCGAAGCATTAGCCTTACCTCCCGAGGCAGCCCTCTGCCACCCGATCGCCCGCGACACTCATCGCCGCCGCCATCACCGCCGCGGCACGACCTCGAGCACCCGTCTGGAGTCCGTTCCCCCTGAGCGGGGACCGCGGAAAACGGCCATGGATGGCCCCCCTCGCACTACGTCGCCTGTGGTTACCTCGGGCGCAAAGCACTCCGCGCCCAGCCGTTTGGTCGCTCCGTTCGGAATGCCCACATGTCGAGCCCGCTGCCCACCAGCCCCGGTCGGGGAAGACTCGAGTTCGGCCCGGCCCCTCCAGAGTCACCGCGCACGCGATCCCGCCTTGTTCACGAAAATGAAATGCGCACAATGCTTGTAAGACGCGAAGTACACAGGTAGCTTCTGCGCGGGCAGCGGCGGCGAATACGGGAAGACGACGATCCGACAGATCGTCGAATGCATGCCGGCTGCGACATGCCCGCCATCGGCGGGTTTCTTGCAACCATCCAGGGGAATGGCCATGCAGCAGACAGATCTTCGTTTCCGTGTATCCGTCGTGGTCGCAGCCTTGCTGCCAGCCGCCTATGCGCTGGCCCAGTCGGGCGCGATGAATTCGTTGAAGAGCGGTGCCGTACCGACCGGCGTGGCCGTCACCAACAGTTCCAGCGCGAGCGTCTACGCCAACCTCGTGCTCGGCCAGCCGCCGGCCTCGCCACCGGCGGGCTGCAGCAGCCTCGGCACGCAGATCACGAGCCTGACCGACGCCAATCTCGCATTCACGTCCAGCGTCGCCGGCAAGACCGTGAAGTTCACCCCAGTCACCGGCGTGACCGACAAGGGCTCGTACCAGATGGCGGCCGGCGAGACCATCACCTATACGCCCAGTACCACCGCCTGCGGCACCGCCCAGTGCAGTCCGGCCGTTACCTTCAATTTCTTCTTCACGCCGACCAACGTCGGTTTCGCCGACAACAACGGCTGCAACAACGCGACGTTCCCGAACGCGACCAACCTGGCCGAAGCCTCGATCAATTTCGGCGTCAACGGCTCGGTCGGCGGCAGTTGCGCGAACGCCGACGATACCGACATCAGCGCGGTCAACGGCGTCAATGCGATCCTCAAGGTCGTCACCAGCGGCAGCGGCTGGCCGGCCGCGACCAGCACGGCGCAGAACGGCCTGCTGGGCAGCAATGCCAACAAGCCCGGCGTCTTCGGCTGGGCCGCGACCAACTGTAACGGCGCACAGGCCAACGCCGGCTACCCGAATCCGTCGGCCGCCTGCGGCGCGCCGACAAATGCGCCGCTGGCCACCGGCACGCCGGCCTCCTGCGCCACGCCCAAAGGCGTGACCTACGCGCCGATCGTGTCACCCGACGGCAAGACGTCCTACTGCGACGAGCGCAGCGACGCGGGCACCTGCAACAACCAGCGCGACGCTTACGTCACCGGCGGCAATGTGCAGATCACTTACGTGAAACAGGCCTATTGATCAGGCCGGGCAGGCGTCGGCGAAGATGCCGGCGCCTGCCAGCTCAGCGCCGGTAGACGATGAAGGACGTACGCCGGGCCAGCGTGTCATACAGCGAACGCGCCGCCGCATTGAACTCCTGCGTATGCCAGTAGACGCGCTCGGCGCCGCGCGCATCGGCCTCGGCGTAGACCTGCTCGATCAACGCGCGGGCGACGCCGGTCCCTCGCTGTTCCGGTGCGACAAAGAGATCTTCCAGGTAGCAGTAGCTGCGCAACGACCAGGTAGATTCGTGGAATAAGGTATTCGTGAACCCGACGGCCGTGCCCTGTTCGTCGAGCGCGATGAAGCCGCTCATGCTTGTACCTTCGCACAGCCGTTCGAACGTGTACGCGGTGACCGTCGCGTCGACCTCGGCGCGATAGAACGCGCAGTAGGCCGCCCAGAGAGGATCCCAAGCGGCGCGATCCTGCGCGGCAAGGCGGCGTATGGTGGTGGTCACGGTAGTCCCCAGTCCGTACGGCGTCGGTGCCGCCCAGCCATTGAACCAGAACGCCGCATCGGCCATGCGGTCCGCTTCAGCGCGAACCCGGGGAGCCGGTGGCTGCGTGGCTCTGTTGCATGCCGGCGCTCCTGCGTGCGAATCGCGTGCGATACGCTCGGCTGCTGAGCGCGGGGCGTTGCTGGAATCGTCGCGTCATTGCATATACCCAGCCTGCCCTGGCTGCCTTTTTCCGCCTCGCCCGGAGGGCGCGCATGCGAACCCTGTTTCGAGCCTGCATGGTCATGCTGGCACTACCGTTGCTCTGCGCCTGCCAGGCCGCGTTCTTCCGCACGGTCAACACCGGGCATGACGGCATCGAAGCCAGCGCGCATACCTATTCGGCCGAACACGATCTGAAACTCGACGTGTATCGACCGCCGAACGCAGACCGCCCACTGCCCGTGGCGCTGTTCTTCTACGGTGGTAGCTGGCGCAACGGCGAGCGTGGCGGCTACGCCTTCGCCGGGCGTGCGCTTGCGGCTAACGGCGTGCTGACCGTCATCGCCGACTACCGCAAGTATCCGGCCGGCACGTTTCCGATCTTCGAATTCGACTCCGCCGCGGCGGCACGCTGGACCGTCGACCACGCAGCCGAGCTCGGCGGTGACCCCCGGCGCATTTTCCTCGTGGGCCACTCGGCCGGTGCGCACATTGCGGCGCTGCTGGCCACCGACGCGCACTACCTCGCTAGCCAGGGCCTGAAGCCGACCGATTTCGCCGGCGCCATCGGCCTGGCCGGCCCCTACGACTTCCTGCCGCTGACCGACCCGGCCCTGGTCGAGGTCTTCGGTAGCCCGGACGAATGGCCAGCCTCCCAACCCGTGCGCTTCGTCGACGGCGACGAACCGCCGTTCCTCGTCGTGCAGGGCGACCGCGATCGCATCGTGCAGCCGCGCAATGCGGTGTCGCTCGTCACTGCGCTGGAGCAGGACAAGGTGCCCGTGACGTTCCGGCGCTATCCGAACGCCGGCCACTTCCGTGTGCTCGCCGCACTGCGCTTCACCTGGCTCGCGCCGACCCTGGCTGACGTGCTGGCGTTCGTGCGGTCGACACCGCCCGCATCGCCGTAGTTGTTCTCAGGACGGCGTGGTGCCTGGCATCTGCTGGCACAGCGGCAGTTGTCTTCCCCCATGAAAACACGTGTCCAGGAAAGCGACAGACAAGACGCGCTACAGCTGCCACTGCTGCGCCGCCACCGCCAGCCCCGAAACCACGCCCAGTGACGCATCGCCGATCACCATCCGGATGCCGGGGAATTCCCGCGCCACGGCCTCGCGAATCAACGGCGCCCGCGACGATCCGCCGGTCAGGAAAATGGAATCCGGCACCGCATCGATATCGGTTCGCACGCGACGCAACAGCGCGCCCAGGCGATCGAGGAAATCCGTGTAGGCCTGATCGCGGTGACGCAGATCGAGATCCGCGACGAGCCCGTCCTCGATGAAATCGAGATCGACACGATCCGAGGCCATCTGGCCCAGCGCAATCTTCATGCGCTCGGCCTCGCGGTTCAGCAGCGAGGTTGACCCGGTGCGCTGCAGGGCCTGCAGCCGCGCACCGAAGGGCTGCGGCGCGTCGCGGTAGTTATGTCCGCGGAACTCTTTCTGCTGCGGCGGGCTGTGCACGCTGGCCGCCTCGCGGAAGTGATGCACCGGGATCAGGTGATGGCCGCGCCCGAACAGCGGCATGAAGGCGGCGAGGCTCAACTCGATGTCGATGTCGGTACCGCCGCGTGGGAGGCCCCAACTGCCCAGTATCCGCGCCGCGGCCGCATCGCCGCCGACTTCGGCGAAGGCCACATCGGTGGTGCCGCCGCCGACATCGACGATCAGGCTACGCTCGGGCACGATGAGCTGGGTGTGGTAGTGCATCGCGGCCGCGGCTGGCTCGTCGAGGAACGCGATCTGCTCGAAGCCGGCGGATTGCGCCGCTTCGGTCAGCATCTCCAGCGCCTGCGCCGTGCCTTGGGCGCCCATTGCGCTCTTGAACTCCACCGGACGGCCGAGGATCGCCGTCCGTACGGGCGCGCCGAGCTGGCGTGTCGCGCTCAGGCGAATGTGCTCCAGCACATGGCTGGCGATATGCAGGATCACGCGGCGCGCATTCGGCAGCAGCTTGTAGCCGAGCATGGACTTGGGTGACTCGACCAGATGACCCAGGCCGTCGTTGATGTATGCGTCGATCGCCTCGTCGCCGAACAGCGCGTCATTGACCCTGACCACGGCCCCCTGCGACTCGCGCACCTGGCGTTCCATCCAGTTGCGCCGCACATGGCGTATGCCCGCCGCGCGCAGATCCGCATCGCTGCGCGCGACGGGCTCGTATCCGCGCGCGTCGCCGCTGTCCCCTCCGCTCAGTCCTTCGGCCTCGTCGCGGCGCTGCTGGCGGGCGGCCGACACGCTGCGCTGATCCGCCCGGGCCGAGCGGACATAATCCTGGACCTCCCGCTCGCGCTCAGCATCGAGATAGAAATCCGCCGGATCCGGCACCGCCGCTGGAAAGAACACCGCCGTGCGGAACTGATCCTGCTCGCCGAAGCGAATCCCCTCGAGCCGGCCCCCGACATAGGCGGCCGCCGCCGAATAGCTGGTTCCAAAATCGATACCGATCTGCATCACGGCTCCGGGGTTCGCGGGGCGCGGGAGTGTAGTGAGCGGCGCCGTGCCTGTCGCGTGTAGCACGAGGCACAGACGCCTACTGGCGATTCCGGAGGCTCGGGCGAACCTGCGCGCACTCGATCGGCGACATGATGGGCGTGCAGCTCATCGTCTCATCGGTGGGTTCACGCAAATTTCTGCAAGCGTACGCCCTGACATTCCTCAGTCAATTTTCAGTCGTTGGATCGCCGATATACATGCCAGGCCTGCAGCGCATGGTGTCTACGACGTGAGACATGCGGAACCGAGATGCGCATGCTCGCCGGTTCAATGTTCCCTGGGCTCTGCCGGCGTTTTCGCCTGACATCGATCTGCTCAGGTCGAGCCGGACTGCCCAGTCCTCCGACGCCATTCCCGCGGCGATACTCCACAATGCGCCTTGAAAGCGCGCGACAGAGCGGCCTCGCTACCGAATCCGACTTCGGTGGCGACCATCTTGAGTTGACGGCCGCGGCGCAGCGCCTGCTGTACCAGGCTAACGCGCCACCCCTGGAGATACTGGCCAGACGTGAGGCCCAGGGTGTCGCGGAACTGGGCTGCAAATACGCTGCGCGACATGCCTGCCACGGAAGCAAGCCTGTCCAGGCCCCAGTCCTGCGCGGGGGCTTCATGCATCGCAATCAGCGCATTGCGCAGACGAGGATGGGACAGTCCGGCCAGCATGCCGCTGCGCAGCTCCCCCGACTCCATGAGTTGACGCAGGATCTGGATCATCAGCACTTCAAACAGGCGGTTCACCAGCGCGTGGCGGCCGCAGCGGCTTTCAAAGGCTTCCTCGAACAGTAGTGTCAGCACCGGCTCCGCGCCCGCGACCGATGCCAGCGGCAGGCAGATGAATTCGGGCAGGGCACTACTGATCGGGTTGCTGAGTCCACCCTCGAACCGGAGGTTGGCGCAAGCCATGTCCGCGCCGCGCTCGGAGTCGCTGATGAATCGGTGCGCCAGCGGCCGGGGGTAGAGCAACAGGCTGGGCTGGTCCACGACCTGCCGGTGATGACCGTGCACCACCTCCAGCGGGCCCTGGCGAACCAGGTGGAGCTGGCCGGCGTCCCCGTCCGCGTCCAGGGCGTTGATTCCGCACAGCGCGCCGGCATGGAACACCTGGGCCGTCACCGGGAAACGTTCGATCAATGCCGCCAGCCGGTCGCCCATCGCAATACTCTCGGACAAGTTTTCAGGACTCTATGGCTCATTGCGGCCGGCTGGAAGCAGGAAAGTAGGCCTCGCCAACCGGCAAACCTTCCAGCCACCTAGAGGACCCACCATGAACCTGTTCACTCGCATGCTCACCGCCTCCACCCTCGCGGTCGCCTCCCAGGGTGCCGTCGCCGCCAACGCCGTTCAGGCCAAGGGCGCCGCACCGACCTCGCAGCAGGCGGTCCGCGGCAGCTATGTGACCACGCCCGACGGCGTGCAGATCTATTTCAAGGACTGGGGCCCGAAGGGTGGCCCGGTGGTGACCTTCAGCCACGGCTGGCCGCTGAACTCTGACAGCTGGGAGTCCCAGATGCTGTTCCTGGCCGACAAGGGCTACCGCGTCGTGGCGCATGACCGACGCGGCCACGGACGCTCCAGCCAGCCCTGGCAAGGCAACGACATGGACCACTATGCGGACGACCTCGCTGCGGTGATCAAAGCGCTCGACCTGCGCGACGTCACGCTGGTCGGCTTCTCGACCGGCGGCGGTGAAGTGGCGCGCTACATCGGCCGGCACGGCACGGGCCGGGTCAAGGCCGCGGCTCTGATCAGCGCTGTCCCGCCGCTGATGCTCAAGACTGCCGATAACCCGGGCGGACTGCCGCTGGAAGTGTTCGACGGTCTGCGCAAGGCGTCGCTGGCGGATCGCTCGCAGCTGTACCTGGATATTGCGTCGGGCCCCTTCTTCGGCTTCAACCGCCCCGGTGCGAAGCCCAGCCAAGGCATGATCCAATCGTTCTGGGCGCAGGGAATGCAGGGTGGCCACAAGAACACCTACGACTCGATCGCTGCCTTCTCGGCAACTGACTTCCGCGACGACCTCAAGGCCTTCGACGTGCCAACCCTGGTCATCCACGGCGACGACGACCAGATCGTCCCCATCGATAGCTCTGGCCGTGCTTCGGCAGCGCTGATCAAGGGCGCCAAGCTGATCGTGTATCCGGGAGCACCTCACGGCCTCGCCGACACCCACAAGGACAGGCTCAACCAGGATCTGCTTGAGTTCCTCAAGCAGTAATCCCCCCCAGAAATACAAGGCCAGGCCCGCATGCGGGCCTGGCCATTTTCTTTGGGTCGCCCTTCGGCGCTTGCGTGGCGCACTACCTGTGAGCGCCGCTCGGACTGACGAAAGCCTCTCATGGGAGCCAGAGACTCGGAACGCTGCGCGAACTCAGCGGAGGAATGTGGCGCTCCCGGCGAAAAGCTAAACCAAGCGCGCTTCGGCGGCGCGCTCGGCCAGGACCCGCGCTGTCGCTGCGACGAGGATCTGCCGAGGATTCGGACACCCACGAGGATTCGGACACCCATGATCCGGCACGACGAGGATTTGGTCGCTCCACGATCCGGCGCGCATCGCGAAACGCCAGCTGACCTCGCACACCGGAATTTTCCGACCCCCCGACCCGAAATCCGACGACGCAAACGCAATGCGATTGCTCCACGATCCCGGCATGGACAAACCATCGCCCGTGCAACCAGCTCGCCGTCATAGCCGGTTTCGAGCACCGCACCACACCGCGTCGTCGACCGCACTCGTCTGTTGTGACCTTACGAAGTCTGCGCGGCCGCTCATCCGCTCGGAGAGGGATTCCGCCACGCGTCGATACCGCCGATCCCGATGAGATTGCAAACCGCGAACGACGACCCTGCGCATGCGCGTACAGCGACCAACGAATCACGTTCCAGCAGGGCAACACAACGCCGTCAGCGATAGATCTCCACGATTTTCATCGTGCCCTTGACGAGCATGGCGCCGGTCCACTGCAGCGCTTTTCCGTCGGGCTTGGCATCGCCGCTGACGATGACGACCGGGGGCGCCGGAATGTTGTCGTCCAGCGCGAGGAACTGAGCCACGTTCTTCAGGCCGCCGGTCTTGTCGGCCGATGTCTTGAGAAAAGTGACTTTGTTGTCGATGAATTTCGACGCGCCGGCCTCTTCGCCGACGATCAGTGTCGTAATGTCATTGACCGCGAGATTCGTCGGTATGGTTCGGTAGTACATGGTTATACCTGCCTTGTCCAAGGTTGCGATGTCTGGTCAGGAGGTGCAGTCGTTGAGCACGCCCGCATCGGCGAGCGCCTTGTTTATCTTCGCGACGCCTGCGGGGTCGGCATCCCGGTTCAAGGCGCGCAGCTGCGCCGCGATCTTGTCAGCGTCTGACTTGTCCGCGTCGTCGACAGTGACCCCCAGCGCCTGGGCGGCCTTCAGCAGCGCGGGTGCTGTGCGCTTCGGGTTCGCCGTGAACAGGCTGCGGGTCGAGCACGCCTTGAGGTCGATCTGCTGTGGCGACAGCTTCACGATGTCGCGCACGTTCTTGAGATCCGCTTCGGCATCGGATTGGATACCGCGCGACGTGGCGCTGACATAGCTGATCGCCGCGAGCAGGGTGCCGGCGCGCTCGTAGGCCTGCAGATCGCGGAACGCATCGCGGCCCGGATACGTGTCGAGATCCTTGGTCATGCCTGTTTCAATCGTCAGCCTCACCTGCGCGCGGCTGGCATCCATCGCCGCGACGAGTGCGAGCACCGTCTGTTCGTAGAACAGCGTCTGATCGACGATCGCGACACCGCCGGACAGCAGCGTGCCGGCCGCGGCGTAGTTGGTCTTTGCGGTGACACCGTCGGTCAGCGTGCCGGCGACGCCGATCGCAAGTCCGGCCAGACCGGTCGCAAGATCCATGATGGCCTTGTCGCGGCGGAGGTTGGAGACGTAGGTCTCGTAGACCTGATCGATCAGCACGAGACGCGGCCCAAGCACGTCATTGCGCTTGGCGTCCGTATCGGCGAGCAGCAGATCCCGGCCAGCCAACGACAGACGCATCTTGCTCGTCCGGTCGGTGTCGCTCGTGTCGGCCGGCACGTCGAGCGTCGACGGTGGGCCACCGCGAATTGCCGGTCCGCAGCCGCCCGTTGCGAGCAGCGACATCGAGAGCAGAACTGCAACTAACCGGCGCATAGGATTCCCCTGTCGTTTTCGGTTTTGGACACAACCGCACTGAAGCGGCCTTCGCTGCATGATTTCTCTCACCCAGCGCTCGAACACACCCATCGTGAAAGACGAGCAAAGCGTACCCGGCGCCCGGAGCGGCTTGGGTAGGTACGCGTGGCTCGTGTTTTCCAGTTCTACCTATCTGGCAGGAGCGGCTCGCTGGCGTCGGATCAGAAGACGCGGGCTGTCGGTCCGGGCCAGCCATTCGAAATTGCGTCCCGGAACTTTCCGACCCCCCGCCCCGAAATTCCACGATGCATCCCCCATGCGATCGCAACAAGATCGCACTATGCACAAACTGTCAATCCATCGTCGCCCAGGACCCGAGGCGCGCGCGCTGCATCATGGAGCAGCGTCGCCATGAGCCTCGCCATCGTCCACTCCCGTGCGCAGGAAGGCGTTTCCGCACCGCCGGTCACGGTCGAGGTGCACTTGTCCGGCGGACTGCCGGGCACTTCGATCGTCGGCTTGCCGGAGACGGCGGTGAAGGAGGCGCGGGATCGCGTGAGGGTGGCGATACTCAATGCGCGGCTCGACTATCCGGGTCGGCGCGTGACGGTGAATCTGGCACCGGCGGATTTGCCGAAGGACGGTGGCCGTTTCGATCTGCCGATTGCGCTGGGCATCCTCGCGGCGTCGGGGCATCTGCCGCGTGATGCATTGCAGTCGCGCGAATTCGTCGGTGAGCTGGCGTTGTCGGGCGAGCTGCGCGCCGTCAACGGCGTATTGCCGGCGCTGCTGCGGGCGCAGGCGGCCGGGCGTCAGGCGGTCGTGCCGCTGGCGAACGTTGCGGAAGCGTCGCTGATCGACAGCGCGGATGTGCGTGTGGCGGCGAGCCTGCTCGACGTCTGCGCGCATCTGCGTGGTCTAGCTGAGTTGCCGCGTGCGGCAGTGGCGCTCGCCGAGATGGCGGCGGCCGATGCGCTTGCGCGCAATGCGGCCGCGGGCGAAACGCCGGGGCTAACGTCGCATGGGGGTGCGGTCCGAGTTTCAGGTGCGGCATCCGGTCCGGCATCGCGTTCGACATCAGGCACCGCGCCAGGCGCGGTCGCAGCAGCCCAGCCTTCGCGCCAGCCACTGCTTGCCGACCTTGCCGATGTGCGCGGCCAGCTGCAGGCGCGCCGCGCGCTGGAGATCGCGGCGGCCGGTGCGCATCACCTGCTGTTCGTCGGTCCACCGGGCACCGGCAAGACCATGCTCGCAAGCCGCCTGCCCGGAATCCTTCCGCCGCTGTCGGACAGCGAGGCGCTGGAGTCCTGCGCCGTACGCTCGGTGGCCGGGCAGGGCGTGGACATCGCGCGCTGGCGCCAGCGTCCGTTCCGCGCGCCGCACCACACCGCGTCGGCGGCTGCACTCGTCGGCGGTGGCTCGATCCCGCGTCCGGGTGAAATCAGCCTCGCCCATCACGGCGTGCTGTTTCTCGACGAACTGACCGAATTCGACCGGCATGTGCTCGACGTATTGCGGGAACCGCTGGAGACAGGCCGCATCCTGATCTCGCGCGCGGCGCGCCAGGCCGAGTTCCCGGCCGCGTTCCAGCTGGTGGCCGCGATGAATCCGTGCCCGTGCGGCTACGCCGGCGATCCGCGCGGGAATTGCAGCTGCACACCGGATCAGGTGCAGCGCTATCGCGCACGCGTTTCCGGTCCCCTGCTGGACCGCCTCGACCTGCAACTCGAAGTGCCGCGCGTGCCCTTGTCCGAGCTCAACGCCATGAGCGCGAACGGCGAGACCAGCGCGTGTGTCGCCCAGCGTGTCGCGGCGGCGCGGCAGCAGCAGCTCGATCGCGCCGGCAAGACCAATGCGGCATTGAACACCGGTGAAGCGGAGCGCGACTGCCCGCTGCGACCGCCGGACCGTGCCTTGCTCGAACGCGCGGTCGATGCGCTCGGCCTGTCGGCGCGCGCCTACCATCGTCTGCTGCGCGTATCGCGCACGATTGCGGACCTCGATGGTGAGGAGCGTATCGGCACCGCGCATCTGACCGAAGCGATCCAGTACCGGCACATGGAACGGAGGCGCTGAACGGCGACCGACAAGAAACAACGCGGCAGCCGCGGTTGCTTGGCTGCCTGCATTCTGCCCGCCATCGCGACGCTCGTGGATCATTCCTCGCTGATGCAACCCGCATCATTCGGTGTCCGTCGCTGCTGATGCCGGTGTCGGCTTCGCACACCTATCCGCCTGCCGCCTGCCGTATATAGACGTCCGCCTCGTCACTCCTCCGCCCGCCGATGCTTCAACGCCTGCTGCCACAGCGTCTCGATCTGCTGCTGCAACGCCACCGCCTCGCGCGCCGTGACCACGCCGACGGCGCCGTAGTGGCCGCTGCGCAGTTCCACGCGCTGGAGATGCACGCGGGCGAGTAGCAGGCGCATGAATTCCGCGCCGAGGCCGAGTTTGCGCAGGTGGTCCTGGATGCGCAGCGTGCGCAGGCTGCTGCCGTCGACGACGGCGACGCCGAGCGTGCTGTCGTGAATGTGTTCGGCGCTGCGTGAAAGCACCTGTTTCCATTTCAGGCGCAGCACGAACAGCCGCGGAGTCGCGTCGGGTTTCTGCAGCACGCCCAGCGCGTCGGACAGCAGGATGCCGCGCTCGACATGGTTGATCACGCCGCTGTCGGCGAGCGCGTCGATCTGTTCGCGCCAGCCCTGCCCGGGGTCCGGCCGAAGTTCGTCGACTTTTACCGCGTCGTTGATGCGCGGCAGGTCCAGGCGGATTTCGCAGAACGCGACGAAGCGCGCGCCATAGGTCGGCGCGCTCGCGGCCCAGGCGATGCGGAACATCGGCGCCCAGCTCCAGTGGCGGAACACATTCATCCAGCCGCGGTTGTCGGGATGTTGCCAGGTACGTTCCAGATCGAGGTCGTGATAGACCGATTCCATGAGCTGCATGAGCTCCTGGCAGAAATAGAAGCAGCAGCGGAAGTCCGCGCCGACCGGCAGGCGCGTGCGGCGCGCATGGGGCTTGGCCGCGTCGGCGGGTGCGGTCGCATCGGCCGCGACGAGGTCGGTCCAGGCGGGATAGATCTGCGCGTCGAGGATCGCCAGCGCCGACGTGCTGCGCAGCTTTTCGAACAGTTGCGACATCGCCTTGCCGTGCGCGGCGAAGCGTTGCTGCAGTCCGCCGATCGGCGCGACCCACTGGTGGCGCAGCTCGACGAGGACGCGTTCCTTGAGGCCGGAGTCGTGCACGCCGAGTCCCGCGCGCGGCGCGGTCGCCGCATCTGCGCCGGCCCGTTCCAGCGCCGGGATGATGGCCGAGGTCGCGACGAAATCGCCGAGGCGGCGATAGCTTTCAAACTGCGCCTCGTCGAAGAACTGGTCGGCGGTGGATTCGTGCGGAAAGCTCGGGTGCGCGCTCGCGTAGTGCGCGACGTCGGTGGGCTCGGTGCCGGTCAGCGTCGGCTTGAGGTACAGCAGCGTGCCGCTGCTGCCGTCCGCATAGGCGATGCTGCCGACGGCGCAACTGCGCGGACTGTAGCCGTCGGCGCCGGGCTTGAGCGCGCTCACGTCGATGCGGATGTCGGCGCCGAAGTCGACGCGGCATTTGTGCACCGCGTTGCCCAGGTCGGCGAAACAGCGTGTCGGATCAGCGCCGGCATCGACGCAGAGCACGAAGCGGCAGCGTCGCCGCACCAGCTCGTACAGTCCGAGGTTCTCGAAATGGCCGCCGTCGGAAAGGTAGACATAGCGACCACCGTCGCGCGTGAGGCCAAGCATCTCGGCCAGCAGCCAGCTGGCGGAAAACGGCGCGCTACCGGCGCTGGGCCGGGTCGGATGGCTGGGATTGGCCAGCCACCAGCCCAGGCGCGCATCGAACAACGTCAGCAGGAAGGTGACCGCGGGCGAGCTGTGATAGCCCATGTTCGGGCTGACGGCGGCACCGGAAATCGATACCGCGCTGCCCAGGGTCAGCGCGGCAGCGAGCGGGTCCGGCGTTGCGCCGGGAATGGCCGTGGCCGCAGCCCACGGCGCCGGATCGCCGACCGCGGTCGCGCCCACGCGCGAGGGCGGCGGGATGTAGCCGCAAAAACCCGGCGTCAGGCAGAACGACGCGGCCTTGCGGTCCTGCCAGTCGAGCTGCTTGGCCGCGACGAGATTCAGGGCCGTGCCGATCAGCGGATACAGCGGCCGGCAGCCGTCGTCGCGCTCCACTTCCACCACATCGGCCAGCACGATGTCGTCGTGCGGATCGAAATTCGTGATCGGTTCGGGCTGGCGCTGCGCGTTGCTGGCGCCCAGATAGCAGCGCACGAGGCGGTTGCGATAGAACGCGTTCATGCTGAACTCGTTCACGTTGACGGCAAGGCCGAACAGCAGCCAGATGCCCACGGCAACCAGCGCGACCACCGCGACGACCCCGATCTGCGTATCGGCACTCAGCGCGAGATGGCCCAGATACGTGGTCAGGCTCTTGTCGGCGCCGGTCGGGCGCTCGTCCCAGCCGCCGACGGTCAGCAGCGCCTGGGCGCCGAGGCTGATGCCCACGAGCAGGCCGAGCACGAACACCGCTGGCGCGATGCGCACGAGGCGGTCGAGCATGGCCGAGCGCGGCTTGTGTCCTCCACTGCGCTGGCTGTAGGCCAGCATCACGCCCGAGCCCGAGGTGAACAGCCACGCGACGACGCCGGCCCAGCCGGAAACGGCGCGCCATTTCTCGCCGACGAAGCCCGACAGGCTCAGGAGCAGCCACGGGCCGTAGATGGTCAGCGCGAGCGTCAGCACCATGCCGACCAGCACCAGGCCCGCGGTCTTGCCGCCGACCCGCGCCCACACCTCGCGCTGCAGGTCGCTGAGCGCATCGCCGGCCAGGCCGACGTGCACGACGCCGGTCAGCGTGACCGCGGCGAGCGTGAAGGCCGGGCCAATGATCATGCTGTGCCACAGCGTGGCTTCGCTGGCGCCCCAGGGTGCGAGCAGGCGCAGCGTGGCGATGATCGCGAAGCCGCTGAACACGGCGGAGCCGAGTGCGGCGAAGACGAACCGCCACGGGTGCTGCTGCAGCGGCAATCGCCATTCGTCGTCGTTGCGGCGCAGCCGCATCAGTGCGCGATCGAACACGATCCAGATCAGCCAGATCGCCAGATACAACGCGCCGGTCAGGACGCCGAGCCGCGTTTCCAGTGCCGCCTGCGGCAGCAGCGCCAGCGAGAGCGTGTCCCACGGTTCGGGCAGGCGCACGAGCTTGCTCAGGCCCGTGGCGCCGAGGAACGAGCCCGCGGCGAGCGCACCGACGACGCCGAGCGCGGCCAGCGCGACGCGCGTGCGCGGCCGCTGGTCGTCGGTTTCGGCGCGCACGGGACGGTTGGCCTGCCCGCCGATCCAGCCCAGCAGGACCGCAGCGAACACGCAGAGCAGCCCGGCGACCGACAGCGACACGCCGGGGGCCGTGCCTGCCCAGCGCGCGACAACGTGGAACAAAAGAATGGGCAGCAGGCTCAGCGCGAGCAGCAGCGCGCTCAGCTGCACCTGCACCAGCAGCACGTTACGCACGAAGGTGCCGATCATGCCGAGCGTGTCGCCGGACAGCGGCGATTTGCGCGGACTCAGATAATTGCTGTACTCACGCAGGTGCTGGATCGGCAGTTGCGGATCGTCCGCCGCCCGTCGCCCCGGCATGGCGGTGCGTTCGCGCAAGGTCGAACGCAATACCTCGAACGCAGCGCCGAAGCCACGACGCCGGATCAGCCCCTGCAGGAAACCGCCGATGTAGCCGCCGCCGGAAATCGTCGACTGATAGTGGAAGCAGCGCAGCAGGTTGTCGCGGGCCAGGGCCTGCAGCACGCCGAGCGAAAACGTCGCGCTGCGGATGCCGCCACCCGACAGCGCCAGGCCCCAGGCCGACGCATCGTCAGTGCGTGCCTCGCCGGGACGCAGGCCCAGGATCAGGTCCATCTCCGCGCGGCGCAGCGCATCCGCATCGATGCCTGGCCCGGGCGGAGGCGCAGTGATCCGCGCCGCCGCGTCTACCGCCGCCTGGGTTTCCGTGGAGACCATCGCTATTCCCCTGCGCGCCGCGGACCGCGGCAGCCTACACCGGAACTCGTGGCGAAACACGCATAGTGCGCAATGTGGTCAAGGCCGCACCGGCGACGGCGCCAGTCGAGGCACACGCCGCCGCCTGGCAGACTGCGGTGGCTGCATCGCCAGCGCGGAATCGCGTGCGCCGCGGTCAGGCGCGCCTGACCGCGGCATGCGCTGACGTCGGTGCAGCCTTACCGCGCTCGGCCGCTCGAACGCGGCGAAACCGATGTGCGGCGCTGATCGCCGGCCTGGTCCGGCCGATCGTTCACTTCGCTGCAGGCCGCCGCGCGCGTGCGCGATCGAATTCGATGCAGAGATTCTCCGCGCCTTCGAGAAACCGCGGCGAAGGCCGGCCCAGCGCCGGCGTCGACAGTGCGACGAGATTGCCCCAGGCCGTGGCGTGCATGGTCGTCAGCGTCTTCCATCCTGAGAGGGCATCCTCGGTCTCGCCATCGTAGGTGACGATGACGTCGGGATTCGCTGCGACGACCGCTTCGCGATTGACCGTGGGCACGGTCGCCGCGAGGCCGCCGAAAATGTTCACGCCTCCACAAAGTTCGATCGCATCGCTGATCATCTGCTGGCCGTTGATCGTCATCAGCGGGCGCTCCCACACCTGGTAGAACACGCGAATCGGCGGCCGTCCGGCGTATTTCCTGCGCAGCGCGCCGATGCGCCCGCTCAATTGGTCGGCGACACGTGTGGCCTCTGTCGTCGTGCCGGCGAGCGTACCCATGTCGATGATCGATTTCGCGATGTCGGCGATCCGCCGCGGTTCGCTGTAGTACACCGGGATGCCGAGGACCTGCAGTTTTTCAAGCACCGCCGCCGAGTCGACATGCGACCAGACTATGATCAGGTCCGGCTTCAGGCTGACGATGCGTTCCATGTTGATCATCGCCGCATCGCCGACCTGTGCGATCTGCGTGGCCTCCGGCGGATAGTCCGAATAGCTCGACGTGCCGACCACATAGCGTCCGGCGCCCGCGGCGAACAGCAGCTCGGTCGTGCTCGGCGCGAGGCTGACGATGCGATGTGCCGGCGCGTTCAGCGTAACCGTGCGGCCGGAGTCGTCGATCACGCTGATCCCGGTGTCCGCGTTCGCGCGGATCGGCAGCGTCGACAGCGCGAGACCGATGACGCAGGCGCAAGCGCACGAGGCCATGCGCGCGATCGGGTGGGCGAACGTTGCGATTCGGGGCATGGCCAGTCCTTGATCCGGCGAGACTATGGCGGCGGCGCGCTGTGCGTGCGGTCCGCGACGAAAAAGATCTCGCCATCGACGAGCTTCTCGGAAATCGGGTGGCGGAACGCGGTCGACAACGAAGCCCCGCTCATGACTTCGCGAATCGGTCCATGCATCAGTGTGCCGTCCCCGAGCAGCAGGATGCCATGGGTCGAATACTCGTACGCGAGGTTGGTGTCGTGGATCGAGTAGATGATGGTCTTGCCGGCGCGCGCGAGCGCCTGCAGATGGGCGAGCACGTGAATCTGGTGGTGCAGATCGAGCGACGCGGTCGGTTCGTCCAACAGCATCACATCGACCTGTTGTGCGAGCAGTGTCGCGATGGCCACGCGCTGCCGCTCGCCGCCGGACAAGGTCGTGACGTCGCGTCCAATCAACTCCCTCATGCCCACGGCGGCGAGCGCCTCGAGCGCGACCGAGTGGTCTTCATCGCCGCCCCATTCCCACAGCGAGAGCCGCGGATGACGCGCGGACAGCACGACATCCAGGACCTTGCTGCTGAACGCGTCGCTGACTGTCTGCGGCATGAACCCGCGCGTCCGGGCCAGTTGCAGCGGATCCATGCGCGATGCGTCGCGTCCGGAAAACGCGACCGTTCCCCGGTGAATCCGCTGCAGGCCGGCCAGCGCGTTCAGCAAGGTGGACTTGCCGCTGCCGTTGGCGCCGAGGACGCACCACATTTCGCCGGCGTCGACGCGCAGGTCCAGCGCGCGGATCAGGTCGCGGCCGGCCACGCGCAAGCCGAGGTTGCGCAGCTCGATGCGGGTCGTTCCGGGCGCGTCGGTCATGGCTCAGCGTCCGCGCAGCAGCAGCGTCAGGAATGCCGGAACGCCGACGAACGCGGTCACGACCCCGACCGGAAGTTGCTGCGGATCGACGATGGTGCGCGCGATCGTGTCGGCCACCACGAGCAACCCGCCGCCCGCGATGGCGCACGCCGGCACGAGCACGCGCTGGTCGTTGCCGATCAGAAGCCGTAATGCATGAGGCACGACCAGACCGACGAAGCCGATCGTCCCGGCCGTCGTGACGGCAGTCGCCGTCGATATCGACGCGGCAACGAAGATCAGACTCTTGAGCGGGCCCACGCGTACGCCCAGCGTTGCCGCAACCGCATCGCCGCGCAGTAGCACGTTGAACTGGCGCAGTCGTGGCCCGACGGCGAGCAGCAGCACGGCCAGCACGATCAGCACCGGCGCGTAGTTCTGCACGCCGCCGAGATCGCCCATCGCCCAGAACAGCATGCCGCGCAGGTTCCTCTCGGGTGCGAGCACCAGGATCAGCGTGACCACGGCGCCCCAGCCGGCCGCGAGCATCACGCCGGTCAGGATCAGCCGGGGCGAATCGACGACCGTGGTGGAAATCCGCAGCCGCGCCAGATCGCGGCTCGCGAGCACGAAAACCAGCAGGCTCGAGGCGAGCGCGCCGGCCGCCGCGCTCGCGGTCACCGCGAACACACCCGCGCCGAGCAGCATGGCGCCGAGCGCGCCGACCGCCGCGCCGCCCGACAAGCCAAGGATGTACGGATCCGCGAGCGGGTTTCGCAGCAGCACCTGCATCAGGCAGCCTGAAACCGCGAGCAGGCCGCCGGTGCCGAATGCCGCGAGCGCCCGCGGCAGCCGCAGCTGGTAGACCGCCGTGGCGGCAAGCGTATCGCCCTGCCCGAACATCGCCGCGATCGAATCGCGCACCGTGATGTCGCTACTGCCGATGAACAGCGCGGCAAACAGCGCGGCCACGGCGCCGAGGAGCAGCACCGTCCAGATGCCGACGGCGCGCGTGAAGGTTGCGGGCCGGTAATCGGAGGAACTTCCGTGTTGTGCGCTCACGTTCCAC
The DNA here is from genome assembly GCF_032229445.1 of Tahibacter sp. Lineage (NCBI taxonomy): Bacteria > Pseudomonadati > Pseudomonadota > Gammaproteobacteria > Lysobacterales > Rhodanobacteraceae > Tahibacter > Tahibacter sp. The sequence goes on along the minus strand of NZ_JAVTWC010000109.1, from coordinate 52,343 downwards.
TTCCCTCGTTCGGTGGACGATTGTAGGTGGCCCGGCGGTGGCGCGTTAGCATGGGTGCGGCATTCCGCAGCGGGACGGCGCGTGACCGAGAACTCATCCCCGATGGAATCCGCTCCGGTATTCGACTGCGATCTGCTCGTGGTCGGCGGCGGCATCAACGGTGCCGGCATTGCGCGCGACGCGGCCGGACGCGGGCTGCGCGTCGTGCTTTGCGAGCAGGATGACCTCGCCGCGCATACGTCCTCGGCCAGTACCAAGCTGATCCACGGCGGGCTGCGCTACCTCGAGTACTACCAGTTCGGCCTCGTGCGCAAATCGCTGCAGGAGCGCGAGGTGCTGCTCGAGGCCGCACCGCACCTGATCCACCCGCTGCGCTTCGTCATGCCGCATGCGCCGCACCTGCGGCCGGTCTGGATGATCCGCCTGGGCCTGCTGCTGTACGACCATCTCGCACGCCGACGCCGCCTGCCCGGCTCGGGCGTCGTCGACCTACGCACGCACGAAACCGGCGCGGCCCTGCAGCCGGCGTTCCGCCGCGGCTTCGTCTATTCGGATGGCTGGGTCGACGATGCGCGTCTTGTCGTTGCCGCGGCCAGGGACGCCGCCGAACACGGCGCGACGGTGCTGACCCGCATGCGCTGCGCGACCTTGCACCGCGCGGCGTCCCACTGGGAGGCCGGGCTGATCGCTGCACGCGGCGGGCATGTGACCGTGCGTGCTCGCGCCGTCGTCAACGCGACCGGGCCGTGGGTCGCGCAGTTCCAGCACGAGATCGCGAAGGTACCGGCCCGGCACGGCATCCGCCTGGTCCGCGGCAGCCACATCATCGTGCCGCGCCGCTTCACGCATTCACAGGCCTATGTGTTCCAGGGCGAAGACCGCCGTATCGTGTTCGCGCTGCCGTACGAAGACGCGTTCACGCTGATCGGTACGACCGAAGTCGATGTCGCCGACGATGCGGCCGCAGCGCAGATCGCACCCGGCGAAATAGAGTACCTGTGCACGCTGGCCAACCGCTATTTCCGCGAGCCGCTGAGTGTTGCCGACGTCGTCGCGAGCTATAGCGGCGTGCGCCCGCTGCTGCGTGACGACGAGGCCAGTCCCTCCGCGGTCACGCGCGACTATGTGCTCGACGTCGATGCCGACGGTCCGCCGCTGCTGTCGGTATTCGGCGGCAAGATCACCACCTTCCGACGCCTCGCCGAACAAGCCGTCGACGCGCTGTCCGCGGCGTTGCGCCAGTCCGCTACCGCGTGGACGCGGCGCGCCCACCTGCCGGGCGGCGATCTGCCCGATGCCGACTTCGCGCGCTTCGAACACGACCTCACCCACCGCTGCCCCTGGCTGCCGCCGCATCTGCGTGTGCGTTATGCGCGTGCCTACGGTTCGCGTGTGCTGCGCGTGCTGGGCACCGCGAAGCGTCTCGACGATCTCGGCGAGGAAGTGCTGCCGCAGCTGTATGCGGCCGAGATCGACTATCTGCGCCGCCAGGAGTGGGCGCAGACGGCGGAGGATATCCTTTGGCGGCGCAGCAAGCTGGGGTTGCACCTGCCGCCGGACGCGCCGGCGCGGCTGGACGACTGGCTGCAGCGCGCCCGCATCGACGACGACGCCCATCGAGAGAGGCCGGGATCCCGTTCCCGGCCCCTGTGCGAGTGACGCTGCGGCCCGACCGCGTCGAGCCTGCGTGGGTCGGCCGCCGGCGCATGCCGGTCGATCAGGGTTTCGCGGCGTCGCAGCTCGGGCGCAGTTTCAGCGCCGTGGCGATCTCGCGCCAATCGAACGCGCCGACCCCCTGGTCGTCATGCACGGCATAGAACACCCCGTCGGGAAAACGCTTCGTGCCTTTCTGCTGCAGCCAGATGCCGTCGGTATTGGCGACGGTCTCGCCGGCGAAAGCGCCGAGGTGTTCCATTGTTACACGATCGAAAATGTGGAATAGCGAGCGGTCCTTGAACTGGTCAGTCGCGATCCAGTAGCCGCTGCCGTCGGCGCACTGCCACAGGGCAATGCCTTCGGCCTGGGCCTTGAACAGGCCGAGGCCCAGCGTGCGGCCGCGATAACGGCCGGCGAGGTCGTATTCGCGCACGGCGGTGCCTGTGAGGGTGTCTTCCTCGGCGATCAGCAGGCGATCGTGGCGACTGTCGCCCCAGAGCGATTCAGGAATGCGGATCGCACCGGCCGCGCCGGTGTCGCCGATAGCGCCGCGCAACGTCGCGGTGACTTTCGCGTCGGCGATGCGGACCAAATAGCGCCGCACGCGCCGATCGAGCTGCGCCAGCGGCGGCACGATGTCGTCGCCCCTGGCGTCCTTGCCGGCCATGTAGGCGTCGCTGACAAGGACGTCGTAGCCGCCACCCTCGGCGGCGCGCAGCCAGATGCCGTAGGGCTGTTGCAGTTCGGCCTGGCCGAAGCTGCCGAGGGATTCGAAACCCGGCAGGCGCAGCACCTGCACGCGGCGATTGTCGCGTTCGACGACGAACAACAGGTCGTCCGCGACGAAGATGCCGTTGGGCCGGTCGAACTGTCCCGCTCCCGTGCCGGGCGTGCCGACGACGCCCGCCGCCGCGCCGCTGTCGCCGTCGTAGCGCATCAGGCGACCGGTCTTCTTCGCCGTCGCGAGCAGCACGGCGCTACCGTCCGGAGCCAGCCACACGGCCGGCGAATCGACGTTGTCTTCCGGCGTCAGCGGCGTGACGAAACGCTCGCGGATGGTCGCGTGCGCAATCCCCGAGGCGGAGAGCAGCGGTTCGGCGACGGCCTGCTCGTCAGGCTCGTTCGTGGACGTTGGCGCGGTTGCTGTCGGTGCGATCGAACAGGCGTTGAGTACGGCGCCGAACATCGCGGCCAGCGGCAGGCGCAGGTTGCGCAGGTACATGGGCTTCCCCCCGAATCAAACAGACGGCGCTTTTAGCAGTTCCACATGACGGATTCCTGGCAATGACATGAAAGCCGCGCTGTCATGCGGTCGCCATCTGCCGACACTACAACTCCGGAACTTTTTCAGGGGATCCGGATCATGACCAGACGACTCTTGGCGCTGGCGCTGCTCAACGCGCTGGCCACGGCGGCATTCGCGGAAACCGTCGTCGATGCGGCCGCTGCGCCCGATCCGGCCACGGCGACGGAACTCGACAGGGTGATCGTCACCGGCGAGATCACTTACCGCGACCGCACCGACGATACGGCGCCCGTGCTGGTCTACGACCTCGACTACTTCCAGCGCTTCGAGCCGCGCACGGTCGGCGACATGCTCAAGCGCGTACCGAGCGTGAGCTTCATCTCGGACGTGCTCGAATACGACGGCGCACGCCTGCGCGGCCTCGATCCGGGCTATACGCAGATCCTCATCAACGGCAAGAAGGTGCCTGGTGGCGGCGACGACCGCTCGTTCTTCGTCGACCGCATCCCGGCCGAAGTCGTGGAGCGGATCGAGATCGTGCGCAACGCCAGCGCAAACCGCTCCGGCGACGCGATCGCCGGTGCGATCAACATCGTGCTGCGCGACGCTTATGAATTCGACGGTGGCTACGTGCGCGCCGGCATCTCGCATTTCGACGACGGCGAGATCAAGCCCACCGCCGCGGTCGTCGCGAGCGGCGAGCTCGCCGGCGGCCGCATCCTCGCCGGCGTGAGCCACCAGGGTCGCTACAACCCGAAGAAGAAAGTCAGCCTGCGCTACGACGAGCCGGGCGGCGATTTCGACAATCGCGAAGATCAGGACGATACGCGCGACGGTACCGACGACTCGTTCAATCTTTCGTACGTGCGTGAGGTTGGCGCGGGGAAGCTCGCGCTGTCGGGCCTGTTCGTGCGCACCGACCGTAGCGAGACCGAGCGTTCGCTGGAATACAACGACCGCACCAGCATCTCCCGCGACAATCTGTTGTCCGTCAACGATCAGGTCGCCGACATTCGCCAGCAGAACGTCGCGCTCCAGGGCGAGTACGGCGTCGAGCACGCCGACGGCGGCAAGACGGCGCTGTCGTTCAACCTGGCGCGCATGACCGACGACACCCGCAACGTCGAGGAAGAGATCGGCTACGACGACGAGGACGCGCCGCCGTCCTTCGACGAATATGAAGGCACGCTGGAGATCTCCGACCTGCGCGACCGCGAGAACGGGCTGACCCTCTCGCACTCGCTCGCGGTCGGCGCGGCGACGATGGAATTCGGCATCGACTATCTGCGCAAGCAACGCGAATTCGCACTGCGCGTCAGCGAGGTCGATACCGACGAGGAGGGCGCGCCGCTGCCGCCGTATGTGGAATTCGACCTCGAGCGCAGCACGATCGACGAACGCCGCGTGGATCCGTACCTGATGTTCACCGGCACGGGCGGCGCACTGGCCTGGGAAGCCGGCCTGCGCTACGAAACGACGCGCAGCCGCATCGAGTCCGGCGAAGGTCGCCAGGACAAGGACTACAACCTGCCGTTGCCGTCGGCGCACCTGCGCTGGGATCTCGGCGATGCGGATCGCCTGAACGTTTCGGTCGCGCGCAGCGTGCGTCGGCCGAACTTCAATTTCCTGCTGCCGATCCAGCGCGAGGGCGAATACGGCGACAACGATTTCATTGGCAATCCCGATCTCGAACTGGAAAAGGCCTGGGGCGTTGACCTCGGCTTCGAACATCGCCTGGGCAAGCGCGGCATCGTCGGCGTGAACCTGTTCTACCGGGACGTCAAGGATCTGATCGAGCTGACCAACACCGGCAATCCGAGCGAAACCTCGCTCGAGGATTTCGAGGACGAAGTCGCCGAGTTCCTGGAAGGCAACCCCGGCGCGACGCCGCAGACGCCAGGCTATCCGGTACTTGATCCGGACAGCTTCCTGTACTCGGCCGCCAACGTTGGCGACGGCGAGGTCTACGGCGTGGAATTCGACCTGTCGACACCGCTGACCGCGCTGGGCCTGCCGGACACCGGCGTATTCCTCAATTATTCGTGGCTCGACAGCAACGTAAACGACGCGCTCGGCGGACGCCGCTTCAACGACCAGGCGCGCTCGGTGCTCAATGTGGGCTTCATCCAGGACCTGCCCTCGCTGGATGCCAACTTCGGCCTCAGCTACCGGCGCCAGGGCAGCGCGTACGGACGTCTGCTTGCCGAGGAAGTTCAGACGCGCTACGGCGCCGATCTCGAAGCCTTCGTCGAAAAGCGCTTTGGCACGCAGTGGTCGCTACGCCTGACCGGCACCAACCTGCTCAACGCGTCGAAGGACGAAACCTTCCACAAGTTCAATACGCTGGGCGAGCAGATCGAGCGCGACTATGACGAGTACGAGATCGAGAGCGAGAAGGCCGGGCCGGTCTATCAGTTCGTCGCGCGCTACGCCTGGTAGGAACGCACGCTGCCGCGGCGCCTGGGACAGGGCGTCGCGACGGCGATTACACTGCGCCGCTGTTTCGCTGCGAATGGCGGTCCATGGGTTCCTCGCGTCTGCTGCGCCTGCTGCACACCCTGCGTCCGACCGAACTCGGTCTTGCGCGGGAACGCTGTGCCGTCTGCGGATCCGGTTGGCTGCTGCGTCTGGCGCGCAGCGAGCTTGGCGTGCGCTGCCCGCGCTGCGGCGCGAGCGCGGTGACGCAGTCGCTGGCCGGCGTGATTCGCGCCGAGCTGCCCGGGCTCGGCAATGCCGCCGTCTATGAAATGTCGGCTCAGGGGCCGCTGGTCGCGTTCCTGCGCCGGCATGCCGCGCTGCTGACCACGAGCGAACTCCTCGACGGTGTCGAACCCGGCGAGTCGCGCGACGGCGTGCTGTGTCAGAACGTGGAACGCCTGACGTTCGCCGATGCCAGCTTCGACCTGTGCACGTCGAGCGAGGTCTTCGAGCATGTCGAGGACGACACAGCCGGCTTTCGCGAAGTGCACCGCGTGCTGCGCCCGGGCGGGCGCTTCCTCTTCACCGTGCCGCTGCACGACAGCGCGGATACCGTCGAGCGCATGGCCCTGCGTGACGGCCGGCGCGTCGCGTTGTTGCCGCCGATGTATCACGCCGACCGCTACCGCGGCGCGACCGTTCTCGTGCAGCGCGACTATGGCCGCGACATCGTCGCACGGCTGCGCAATGCGGGATTCGCCGACGCGCGCATCGAACGGCCAGCGCAGCACCTGTTTGGCCATGCCCGGCCGGTTATCGTCGCGGTGCGTGGCGGTTGAGGAGCGTGTCGCGCCGAAGCGCCGCGCACATCCGGCGGGCGGTGAAGCACCTCGAAGCCGCGCGCGTAGAATCGCCGCATCGAAGCACCGGCGGATGACGATGGCGGCAGACGATGCGCGCATGCCCGTGCAGGACGACAGCGACGGCGGCCTGCGCGCGATCCTACGCAACCTGCGGCATTCGCCGCTGCCGCCGGCGGTGCTCGCCGTCGTGGTGGCGACCGAAGGCTCGACGTATCGCAAGGCCGGCGCACTGATCCTGCTGCCGCAGCATGGCGCCCGGGTCGGCTGGCTTTCCGGCGGGTGCCTCGAGGCGGAACTGGAACAGGCCGCGGCGCGCGCGCTGACGCAGGGCAGGGCGCAACACCTGTGCCTGGACACGCGCGGCGACGATGACCTGCTGTTCGGTTCCTCCTCGGGTTGCCGCGGCGTGGTGGAATTGCTGCTGTTGCCGCTAGCCGAAGCCTCACCGCTGCTCACCGCATTGCGCAGCCTGGAGCGCGAGCCCTACCTGCAGCTGGAACTCGCCGTCGACGGCAGCGGCGTGGCCCGCACGGACACGCAGCAGTGGCGCTGGCCCGCGTCCGGCGCGACGGAAGCGATAGCGCGCTGGCGACTGGCGCTGCGCGCGCCGCCGCGCCTGCTGCTGCTCGGCGCGGGGCCGGAGTCCGCACCGCTGCTGCGCCTCGCACATCTGCTCGGCTGGCACGTCGAAGTGGTCGAATCGCGAGCCCGCTGGTTCGGCCTGCTGGCCGGTGCGGATGCGCATCATGCGGAGCCGGCCGCGCTGCCGGCGTTGCTCGCGACGCAGCGCTTCGCCGCCGCCGTCGTCATGAGTCATCACTATTCGCGCGATCTGGAATTCCTGCAGCACTGCGCGCATAGCGCTATCGCCTGGATCGGCCTGCTCGGTCCGGCGGCGCGGCGCGATGCGCTGCTCGCCGAACTTGATCCGACGACGCGGGACCTGCTGTCGCCGCGGCTGCAGGCTCCGGTCGGGCTGCGCCTGGGTGGCGAGGGGCCCGAGGCCATTGCGCTGGCCATCGTCGCCGCGCTGCAGGGCCAGGGCGCGGCCGCGTGACGCCGCGCCACGGCGTGGTCGTGCTTGCTGCCGGCGCGTCGCGGCGCCTGGGCCGGCCCAAGCAATTGGTCGCGATCGACGGCGAGGCGCTGCTGCATCGCGCGACGCGTGCGGCACTGGCGACGCGGCCAGCGGACCTCGTCGTCGTGCTCGGCCACCAGGCCACGCTGCTGGCCGCCGCCGTGTCGGACCTGGACGTACGCTGCATCAGTGCGACGTCGTGGCAGCATGGGATGGGGCATTCCCTGCGCAGCGGTGCCGATGCGTTGGATCCGGAGTGCATGGGCGTGCTGGTCGTGCTGTGCGACCAGCCGGCGCTCGACGCGGCGCATCTGCAGCAACTGGTGGCGTGCTGGCGTGAAGCACCCTGCGAAGCCGCCGCGAGTGGCTACGCGCAGACCGTCGGCGTGCCGGCACTGCTGCCACGCGACTGGCTGCGCAGTGCGGACTTCGCCGGTGACCGGGGCGCGCGCGGACTGCTGCAGGCGCGCGCGACGGAAACGCACGTCGTCACGAACGAGGCGCTGGCGCGCGACATCGACGCGCCCGGCGATTTGCCAGCGGACGACGACGCGTAGCGCTGGTCCGATGAGCGTGGCTCTGCCACGCAGCGAGGGCGCATCGGGTGACGGATCGGGGGCTGCGCACGAGGGGCCGGCGCCGCCGCTACGTCGGCGCAAAACCCATTTGACGGATCCGGCGATTTTCGCGGCGATACAGAGCAAAAATCGCTTATGCCATGTCCAAAGTCATACGACTTTTGTCCTATTCAACCGGCCTGGCGGCGACCGGATAATGCCTACCAACCGATCGGTCAGTTAGTTTGCGCCTGTGGTCCCTACCCTGTTGGCATCCGCGTACGAAGCATCCGAGAAATCGGCATTGACGCGGATCCTGGTCGAAGCCGAAGTCCTGTTCGCAGAGCGCGGTTTCGATGGGGTGTCGATCAACGAGGTCGCACTGGCCGCCGGGGTTTGCAAAGCCAATGTGTTCCATCATTTCGCGACCAAGCAGGAACTGTATGAGCGGGTGCTCACCCAGGCCTGCGATATTTTCGGCAGGTCGCTCGGTGCGCTGGAACTCAAGGAGCAAGGTCTGGCGGCTCGCCTGCGCCGGCTGGTGGAGTGGCATAACGCCTTCCTGCACCAGCGTCCGCATGGAACGCGGCTGATCTTGCGCGAGTTGACGGGTTCGCCGACCGTGCTGGAACGCAGTCCGGTGTTTCCGCTGATCCAGAATAATTTCGATCGCGTCGTGGGGCTGTTGAACGAAGTGTCGGACGAGTTGCGCGAGGGCATCAGCCCGGCCCTGGTAGCCAAAGTGGTGCTTTCGCTCAACCTGTTCGGTTTCCAGACCGAGCGCGTCAACGAAAAACTGATGGTGGTTGGCTCGCTGGCGACGCGATCCGAACTGCAGCGGCAATGGCTCGACCTGCTGCTGCACGGAATCGAAGCGCCGCACTAGGCACCTGCGGCAACGCGGCAAGGGACGGTCGCCACAGAACTCCCTGGCCCGACCGTCCGTGCTCCTCCCTGCCCTCCGTTGCCTGGTGGACGGGTCAGGGAAACTGGCAACATGATGTACGTTCGAGCGGTATGTTCCATCGGATACGCTGCTACACGACTGAACTCGTTCAGGACTTGAAGACGCACGACGCATCCCCAGTTCTCGCAACACCCGGGTTCCCCGCCTGCCCGGTACCGGCTGACTCCCTCCTCCCCCCCCGATCACCGGTACCGGGTCAGGCACCTTCGCTGGCCCGCCTTGATCCCAGGCCCGTCGACGTTGATGCGGCTGCCTGCGCTCTCCTCGCCTGATATCTCTTTCGCGCTTGTCACGGGCCATCATGCGCTCCGTAGCGCGACACGTTTCCCCCCGCTGTCAGGGCATCGTCACCGGGCAAACGTGGGCGACAAAAAAGCCCGGCACGAAGCCGGGCTCGGAGTGTCGCGACGGATGCCGCGCGGTAGAAGCGATCAGAAGCTCAGGCGCGGACCGACCAGGAACGATGTGTCGTTCTCGGCCACGCGCGCTTCCGCGACCAGGCCGAAGTTCTGCGTGAATTTGTATTGACCGGAGACGCCGAGCGAGCCGTTGCCGTCGGTGCGGTCTAGCTTTTCATAGCCGAGCCATGCGGCGCCTTCAAACTTGGGCGACAGCGCGGAGCGGACGCCGACGCGCGCGCCGTAGCCATCATTATCGAAGGTGGTGTTCTTGACATAGGCGATGTCGGTGAACAGGTCGGTCTGGTCGCCTACGGGCGTGTGATAGCCGACGCCGAGATACCAGGATTTCAGGTCATCGACGAGCGGCGTATCGACATTGACCCGGTTCCAGCCCGCGATTACGTTGAAATTCTCACCGAGCTCGCCGGAGCCGCGGACGGCAACGCCGTCGGCATTGTCGAAATCATCGGGATTGACGTGCACGTAATCCGCTTCGAGCCAGGAGTAGCTCAGATCCGCGGCCTGCGAAGCGAACGGCAGGGCCAGCAGCGAAGCAAGCACGAGGGCAGTACGTTTCATTATGTCTTCCTAGTTTGCTTTAACAGACGGCGTTATCGCCGTGAAAAACAAACTATGGTGCGGTGCGGCCAAACCAAGGCATGACGATCGGCCCGATTTACTCCGGATTCATGACGCTGAATCGGGCGTTGAAAACTAGAGTGATCCTTCAAAACCCATCTGCCGCCAGGCTTCGTAGACGACGACGGCGACGGCGTTGGAGAGATTGAGGCTGCGATTGTCCGGCCGCATCGGCAGGCGCAGGCAACGATCCGGCGGCAGCGTGTCGAGCAGGGCCTGCGGCAGCCCGCGGGTTTCGGAACCGAACATGACCGCGTCGTCGCGGCCGAATGACACGTCATGCGGCCTCAGCGTGCCACGCGTGGACAGCGCGAACACGCGTGCAGGCGTCACGGCGCTCAGGAACGCGGCGAAATCCTCGTGTACCCGAAGGTCGACGTATTCGCGATAGTCGAGGCCGGCGCGGCGCAGGCGTGCATCGTCGAGGTCGAATCCCATTGGACGGATGAGGTGCAGACGTGCGCCGCTGTTCGCGCACAGCCTGATCACGTTGCCGGTGTTGGGGGGAATCTGGGGTTGGTGCAGGACGACATGCAGCATCGGGCGATTATCGCTGCGGCCGCAGGGCGAGGCCAGACGGACGTGCATGACAGTCTTGCGCGCGTCGTTGCGTCCTCGGTGCACAAGCGACCGCCGTTGCGGTCGATCCGGGAACCTCGATGCGCACTACCTTCCTCTTGTCGGCGCTGCTCGTACTGGCGTCTTCTTCGCTGTCTGTCGCCGGCGCTGATACGGTCGCGGTCCAGCAGCGTGGCCGCGAGCTGCTGTTTCAGTCCGGTTGCCATGATTGTCATACGCCCGGCTTTGCGATGAACGGCGGGCAGGCGCCCGAATCCGCGTGGCTCATCGGCGACCAGCTCGGTTGGAATGGCCCGTGGGGCACGAGCTATGCGACGAATCTGCGCCTGCGCCTGAACACGCTGAGCCGCGACGAGTGGCGCGCATACGCACGCGTGATGAAGGCGCGACCGCCAATGCCGTACTGGGTCCTCAATCGCATGAGCGATGCGGACCTCGATGCGATCTGGCTCGCCGTGCAGGCCCTGGGCAAGGCCGGCGAGCCCGCGCCGGCGGCATTGCCGCCGGGTGTGGAGCCGGCCGGTCCCGCCGTGCGCTTTCCTTCGCCGCCGCCGGCTGTCGCCAACGCAGGCCGTTGACGCGACGCCTGCGCGGCCGGGGAAAGCCATTCAACGCCCGGGTGTGATGCACCGCGTTGCGGTTACCACGCCAGCTCGCGGCCGTCCTCGCTCGCGATGAAACGGCCCGCGTCGCTGGCGTCCAGCGCGAGTATCCGCTCGATCAGCGCGATTGCCGCCTGCTCCACGCCGAAGGTTGCGTTCTCGCCGCCCATGTCGGTCTGCACCCAGCCCGGGTGGAGGCTCGCTACGGTGATGCCCTGCGGCGACAGCTCGGCGGCGAGCAGGCGCGTGACCATGTTCAGCGCCGCCTTGCTCATCGCGTAGCTCGGCGTACGGAACGTGTCCGTCGACGCGAGCGAGCCCATGATCGACGAGATGTTCGCCACGCGCGCGCCGGATGCCTGCTGCAACAGCCCGGCGCAGGCCTGGGTCAGCAGCAGCGGTCCGCAGGCATTGACCGCGAAGCTGTCGGCCATCGATTTCGCGTTGACCTGGCCGAAGTGCTCGCCGGAGACGAGCAGGCCCGCATTGTTGATGAGCAGATCGAGCTGGTCGGTGACGATGCGCGCCTCGCCGACGAATGCGGCGATGGAGCGCTCGCTGGCCACGTCCAGCGGCATCACATGCAGACGGCCCGGATGCGCGCCGGCCAGTTCGGTCAGACGCAAGGCCTGGGTCTTGCGGCAGCCGGCGATCACGCGCCAGCCGCGGCTCAGCAGCTGCTGCACCAGTTCCAGACCCAGCCCACGATTGGCACCGCTGACGATGGCGAACGGCATGCGTGACTCCGTGCAGTGATGGCAGCGCATGCTGGGGCAGCGCTGCCACGCAGGCAACCTCTACTGTGGAACGCCTGCGTCTGAACTTTCGCCGGTCGGGGGTGGTCAGGCGGCAATTGCGTGCCGCGGCTGGCCTCGTTAGCCTCCCGCGGTTCGCCCCGGCGATTCCCATGGAGCACTTCATGCGCAAGACGCTAGCCTTCGCCATCGGCCTGTTGTTCATGGTCGGCCGCACCTTCGCCGGCGCGGCCGACGCCATCGATATTCCGTTCGAGAAGTTCCAGCTCTCCAACGGCCTCACCGTGGTCGTGCACGAGGACCGCAAGGCACCCGTGGTTGCGGTCGGCGTCTGGTATCACGTCGGCTCCAAGGACGAGCGTCCCGGCAAGACCGGCTTTGCCCATCTGTTCGAGCATCTGATGTTCCAGGGCTCGGAAAATTTCCGCGACGAATTCTTCCGCCCGCTGGAACAGGTCGGCGCGACCGACCGCAACGGCACCACGAATGCGGACCGGACCAACTATTTCGAGACGGTACCGACCACGGCACTGGACATGACCCTGTGGCTGGAGTCCGACCGCATGGGTCATCTGCTCGGCGCGATAGACCAGAAGGTGCTGGACGAACAGCGCGGCGTGGTGCAGAACGAAAAGCGTCAGGGCGACAATGAGCCCTACGGCCTGGCCTACGAACGCATCCTGCGAGCGAGCTTCCCCGAAGGCCATCCGTATCGCTGGGACACCATCGGCTCGATGGATGACCTCAATGCGGCCAGCCTCGATGACGTCAAGCAGTGGTTCCGCGACTACTACGGCGCGGCCAACACCACGGTCGTACTGGCCGGCGACATCGACGCCGCCACCGCCAAGGAAAAAATTCAGAAGTATTTCGGCGCGATCGGTTCCGGTCCGCCGCTCGCGCGGCGCGAGGCCTGGGTCGCGCCGCGCACCGACTCGTCGCGCGACGTCGCGCAGGATCGCGTCGCGCAGGTACGGATCTATCGCAGCTGGAATGTGCCGCAACGCTATACGGCGGACCTGAGCCGGCTGCAGATCGCCGCGGCGATCCTCGGCGGCGGCAAGACCTCGCGCCTGTACGAGCGCCTGATCTATCGCGAGCAGCTGGCCGATTCCGTCGGCGTGAGCATCGAACCGATGGAGCTGGCGAGCCTGTTCGGACTCGATGTCGACGTGAAACGGGGTGTCGATCCGGCGCGCGTGGAGCAGGTCATTGCCGAGGAATGGCAGCGCTTCCTCGACAAGGGGCCGACCGAAGAAGAGCTCAAGCGCGTGAAGACCTCGATCCTCGCCGGTGTCGTGCGCAGCGTCGAGAAGGTCGGTGGTGCCGGCAAGGCGCGCACCTTGGCGGAGGGTCAGGTCTATAACGACGACCCCGCCTCGTACAAGGCGAGCCTCGCGCGCCTGGATGCGGCTACCGTTGCCGATGTCCACAATGCTGCAAAAAACTGGATTGCGCGCGGCGACTACACGCTTGTCGTGGAGCCGTTCGCCGACTACAAGGCCGCGCCCGAAAGCGTTGACCGCAGCAAGGGTTTGCCCACGGTCGAGCGCTTTCCGGACCTGAGCTTCCCGGCGATCGAGCGCGGCACGCTGCGCAACGGCATCGAGGTCGTGCTGGCGCGGCGCACGTCGCTGCCGGTGGTGCAGCTGAGCCTGCAGTTCGATGGCGGCTATGCCTCCGACCAGGGCCGCAAGCTCGGCACGGCGTCGTTCGCCATGGCCATGCTCGACGAAGGTACGCGCTCGCTCGATGCGCTGCAGATCGCCAAGCGCCAGGAAGAACTCGGCGTCGGCATCAGCGCCGGCGCCGGCCTCGATGCGACGGCGGTTTCGATGGACGCGTTGAAGGCGCAGCTAAAGCCCTCGCTGGCCCTGTTCGCCGAGATCGTGCGCCATCCGGCGTTCGCGTCGACCGACCTGGAGCGCGTGCGCGGCCTGTGGCTGTCGGGCATCGCGCAGGAACGCACCCAGCCCGTGTCGATCGCGCTGCGCCTGCTGCCGCCGCTCGTCTACGGCGAAGGTCATCCGTACGCGATCCCGCTGACCGGCTCGGGCACGGCCGATTCGATCCGCGCGCTGACGGCGCAGGATCTGGCCGACTACCACCGCGATTTCATCCGTCCCGACAACGCCCGCATCATGGTCGCTGGCGATACTACGCTGGCGGAAATCACGCGCGAACTCGATGCGGTGTTCGGTGACTGGAAAGCGCCGTCGGCGGTGCTGAAGAAACCGGCCGTCGATCAGGTCGTACAACCGTCCAGGCCGCGCGTATTCCTGATGGATCGCCCCGGCGCGCAGCAGTCGCTGATCCTCGCCGGCGAAACCGCGCCGTCCTCGCGTGCGAAGAACTACCTCGAGATCGGCACCATGAACACGATTCTCGGTGGCAGCTTCACCTCGCGCCTCAACATGAATCTGCGCGAAGACAAGCACTGGGCCTATGGCGTGCGCAGCCTGATGCAGTCGGCCGAAGGGCCTGGCCTCTTCCTGCTGTACGCGCCGGTGCAGACCGACAAGACCGCCGAGTCGGTCCGGGAACTCATCAAGGAAGCGCGCGACATCAATGGCGCCCGCCCGATCACGCGCGAAGAAATCGACAAGGTGCGCAACAACGACATCCGGGAATTGCCCGGACGCTTCGAAACCACGACAGCGGTACTCGGCGCCGTCGTCGATATCGTGCGCAACGGTCGTCCGGACGATTACGTGCAGACGTTCAAGCAGCGCGTCGAAGGACAGAAAGAAGATGACATCCGCGCCGCCGCCCGCGAAGTGATCAAGCCCGATGCGCTGACCTGGGTGATCGTCGGTGATCTGGCAAAGATCGAAGCGGGCGTGCGCGCGCTGAACGTGGGCGAGGTCAAGGTCGTCGACGCGGACGGCAAGCCGGTGCGCTGAACGGGAATCGGGAATCGGGAATCGTAAGCGCGAAGCCGGAAAAGCCCTCCCCTTCAAGGGGGTCAAGGACGATGGTCTGGAACCGAAGGTTCTCATTGTCCTTGACGCCCAGCCGGCCGGTTGGGTGGCATGGTGTTGCGCCGGAGCAGCGAAACCGTAAGCCGAGCGACCGACGTTCCCGTCGGACGCGCTCAGGCCGCAACTCACCGCACCGGGTAGGTTTCCGCACCGCCCTTGTCGCGCGGCGGCGGCAGCGCGTCGCGATCGGTGGCAGCGCGCCGGCCTGCCCCGCAACGGTAGGCGGCGAAGGACTGCTCGCCGTTGCGCGGAGCGCCGAGCGCGACGATGGTGTCGGCCGGCAGGCTGATCGCCTGATTGCGCGCAAGCGTCTCGAGTTCGTCCTTGACCTTCAGGTCGTTGCGGTCGTAGAAGCCGACGCGGTCCTTGACCGAGACGCTGACCTCGCCGGCCTTGTCGCATCCGTCGACGCGGCCATCGTAGGCGACGCGCACGCGCGCACCGGCATCGTCGAGCTTGACCCAGGTGCAGCCGGCGAGCAGCGCCAGCGTGGCGGCAAACAGCAGCGGTGTTTTCATGGTCGGTTGTTTTCTCGGTCAGTTGCCGGTGCAGGGCGCGACGTCATCCGGCGCGGTCAGGCGTTGCAGGTTCAGCGCGACCGGCGTGCCGCCGGCCTGGGTCAGCGTAGCGGTACCGCTGCTGCAGGCGAGCCGGATCTGCAGGCTCAGCGCGGCGGGATGGTTTACCACGGCGGCCGGGTCGTAGGCATCGCCGAAGACTGGACCGGTCACTGTTGCGAGATCGACCGTTGCGCCGGCCGCGAGGTCCCCGGTCGCCACACCGCTGGCCCAGCCGACGAAATCACTGCTGCCGGGGGCGCCGTAATACATGACCAGGAAGCGGTTGCCGTCGAACTGCTCTACATGGAAACCGGAACCGCCGCGGCTCGGATCGAACCACGAGCCGCTGGCCTGTGCCGGCGCGGGGAGGGAGTTTTCGCAGCCCAATCCCTTCAGTGCGGTCAGGCGGGACAGCGGCACCGTCTTGCGGCCCCAGCCTTGCGGCCCTTCCCAGCGCAGCTCGCCGCTGTTGCAGTCGGAGAAGCCGATGAACAGGCGGCCCCAGTCCGTCGTATCGGTCGATACCGGGCCGCCGTCAGGCCGGCTCGGGCGGTGGTAGACCGTGTCGAACGCGATGCCGCCGGGCACGACCTTGCCGTCGCCGACGAGCCAGGCCTGCGCCGGCTGCATGCCGGCCGGTGAAAAGGTAAAGAAGTAGACGATGGCGCGTCCGCCGTCCAGCACTTCCAGCGCGATGCCTTCGCCGCTGCGCGACGGATCGAACCAGCTGCCGTTGAAACGCGCATCGACCGTCACCGGCGCCGCGCGCGGCGGCACGAGCGCATCGAACGAGCCCGGCACATAGGTTTCGTCGAAGCGGCAGTCCGCGCCGGAGGCGATTCCGAGGCAGCCTTGCTGCAGCTGTGCCACGGTCGGCTTCACGCCGCCATCCTTCCAGCTCCGCAGCGCTTCCCACGCGACCAGCCCCTCGGCTTCGCTGAATCCGCAGTGGCTCGGCTCGGTCTCGCGAACGACCGTGCTGAGCAGCTGCGTCGCGGGCAGGCGCTGGCGCAGGACGAACTGGTGCTCCGGAACAACGAGTTCGTCGCCGCTGGTATGCAGCGACAGCACGCGCGTCGTGCCGACATCGCCGCGGAAGTCCGAGTGCCAGTTGAATTCCACGGCCGCTGCCGGCTGCGGCGTCACCCGGCGGATGCGGCGGTCGAGATCCACGTCGGTATACATCGCGCCGATGTTGCCGAATGGATTGCGTCCGTCCATCTTGTCCGGGGCGCGCAGCACGTCGCTCATGACGAACGTGGAATAGGCGATGTTGGTCAGCAGGAAACGCTCGTCCTGGATGCCGGTGATGCGCTGCAGGCGCGCGAGGCGATCACGCATGCCATTGGTGCGGATGCTCTGCGGCAAGGTGATGCCGGTGCAGACGGTCACGCTGAGCAGTGCGCTGCGCACGTCCGGATCGAACTGCAGGTCGTCGAGATCGTCGGGGATGTCGTTGAGGTTGTACGCCCACGGATAGGGCTCGGCACCGGTCTTGAGTCTGCCGTTGTTGACGTCGCTGCAGACCGCGTCATAGGCCAGGCGCACGTCCAGGCCGCTGTCCCAGGCGCGCGAGGCGGCCACCGGCGGGCACAGCGCGAGCACGCCCTTGATCAGCGGATTGAGGTCTCGGTCTTCGGCGAGCTTCAACGCGATCAGTCCGCCCATCGAGCCGCCGAACGGCAGGAGTTCGCCCGGATCGCCGACGTCGCGGCGGAAAATCTCCAGCAATTCCTTGTTTTCGTCGACGGCGCGCAGCAGTGCCCAGCCGCGCGAGGTGAAGCCTGAACCGGCGATGGCATAGCCCTGTTCCAGCGCGAGGTCGCGCAGCGGGCCGAGGCCGGGATCGTTGTCGGGAGAGAAGTTGAGGCCGTGCTGGTACAGCACGAGCGCATCGCCGGTTTTCCAGCCGTCAGGGACGGCGATGGTGTAATGAGCCCCTGATGGCGCCTGGCCCCGCAGCTCGCGTACCGCGGCGGCGGGAGCCGCGATACCCAATGCCAGCAGGCCTACAAAGAAGAATCCTATCCCCGGTTTCATGACTTCCCTCATTGCAACGAACGTACGACGGCGAACCATAGCCGGAGCAATCTGAACGTCATCGTTGCGCCGGCACCTTGCCGCACAGTCGCAGCAGACGTGCCAGCGCGCGCGGCGGGCGGCGCCGGCATCGCGCGACTGCAAATCCCTGTGTCCGCTTGGTTTTTAGCGGTTCGTCCGGGGCTGGCGGGTGGATCGACCTCCAGCCTTCGGGCGTAGCGCACGATCCGCCCGCGTGTGCGCCTGCATCTTGCCGGACCGACACCCGTCGCGAGCGACCTTGGTCGCGCCTGTCATTGGTTGCGGCTTCCACACCAAGGCTATAGCCTTCGCGGTCATCCCATTGCGGCACATCCCTCCGATGCTCTTCAAGCACGTCGCCATCGCCAGCGTTGCTCATATCGACGCGCCCGTCCGCCTGACCTCGGCCGAACTCAACGAGCGCCTCAAGCCAACCATCCAGCGGCTAGGCATCCGCGACAACGTGCTCGAAGACATCGCCGGCATCTATGCCCGGCGCATCTGGGCGAAGGACACCATGCCTTCGGAAGCGGCCACCGCCGCCGCGCAGAAGGCGCTGGCCGAGTCCGGCGTGCCGCACGAGAAGATCGGCATCCTCATCAATACGTCGGTCTGCCGCGACTACCTGGAACCGTCGACTGCCAGCATCATCCACGGCAACCTCGGTCTTGCCGACACCTGCCAGAATTTCGACGTCGGCAATGCCTGCCTCGCGTTCCTCAGCGGCATGGACATCGCCGCGCGCATGATCGAGCGCGGCGACATCGAGTACGCGCTGATCGTCGACGGCGAAACCTCCAACCTCATCACCGAGCGGACCATCGAGCGCATGCTCTCGCCGGACATCGAGGAAAAGGAATTCCGCGGCGAATTCGCCTCGCTGACGCTGGGTTCCGGCGCAGCCGCGATGGTGATGGGCCGTTCCGAACTGCTGCCGGAAGGCCATCAGTTCCTCGGTTCGGTCACGCGCGCGGCGACGGAGTTCTCGCACCTGTGCCGGGGCAATCTGGATCGCATGATCACTGATACGCGCAGCCTGCTGACCGAAGGTCTCAAACTCGCCGGCAAGACGTTCCAGGCCGCGCGCGCCGCGCTGGGCTGGGTCATCGAGGAACTCGACGAATTCGTCATCCACCAGATCAGCCGCGTCCACACCGAGGAATTCTGCCGCCTGCTCGGCATCGATCCGAAAAAGGTGCACGCGATCTTTCCGGAGCACGGCAACATCGGTCCGGCCTCGGTGCCGATCGTGCTGTCCAAGCTCAAGGAAATGGGCCGCCTGCAGAAAGGCAAGCGCATCGCCCTGCTCGGCATCGGCTCGGGGCTGAACTGCTCGATGGCCGAGGTCGTCTGGTAATGCGACCGCGGCCCGCTCGGGAAACCGGCGCGGGCTCGGCTATCATCGCGCGGCCGCGGCCTGCGCCGCCTGACGAGTGCCGACGCCGCGCATGCCTGTCCTACCCGACTACCCGTTCCGCGGGCTTCGTTTCGGCCATGCCAACGGCCTGAGCCAGCACTACCTCGACGAAGGTGCGCGCAATGCGCCGCCGGTGCTGATGCTGCACGGCAATCCATCCTGGTCGTACTACTGGCGGCGCCTCGTCCTCGGCCTGCGCGACAACTACCGCTGCATCGTTCCCGACCATATCGGCATGGGCCTGTCGGACAAGCCCCGCGACGATCGCTATGCCTATACGCTGCAATCGCGCGTCGACGACCTCGACGCGCTGGTCGACCACCTGATCCGCGAAGGCGCTCCCGAGCGCGGCTGGACCCTGGCCGTGCACGACTGGGGCGGCATGATCGGACTGGCCTGGGCCTGCCGCCGGCCCGAGCGAATCGGGCGCATCGTCGTCACGAATACCGCGGCCTTCCCCAATCCCAAGGGCCAGCGGCTGCCCGCGACGCTGCGCCTCGGACGCGATTCGAAGCTCGGCGAATGGTTGATCCTCAAGCACAACGCGTTCGCGCGTGGTGCCGCGCACTGGGGTGTCAAGAAGCCGATGGCACCCGAAGTGCGAGGTGCCTTCCTCGCGCCGTACGACACACCGGAAAATCGACTGTCCACATTGCGCTTTGTGCAGGACATCCCGCTCGCTCCCGGCGACCGTGCCTGGGATCTGGTCGAACGGTGCGGGCGCGAACTGGCGCAGTTCGGCGACCGGCCGATGTTCATCGGCTGGGGCCTGCGCGACTTCGTCTTCGACAAGGCCTTTCTCGAAGAATGGCGCCGCCGCTTTCCCGGCGCAGAGGCACACGAATACGCGCACGCCGGCCACTACGTCCTCGAAGACGCCCACGAACAACTGGTCCCGGCCGTGCGCACATTCCTGCAACGCACAGGCTAGGCAAAAATCCAGGGACGACACCGCCGGTGGCAACGCTTGGAAGAACGAGATCCACGCAGCAGGAGCGCGAAGCGAAAAAGTTCGAGGCTGCGCGAAGGGCCTGAGACGCTGGCCACCGAAGCGGCTTTTGGAGCCCCCTTGAGTCAAGGGGGCGGCCAACGCGTAGCGTTGGCCAGGGTTGTGGAGATCTGGTGCCCGTGAAAAAGCGAAATAGCTAAAACTGCCTCGGAGTTAAACCATGTCTGGGTTTTCGGATGGATGGCGCTGGACCGAACTGGCCGGACTGGCCGCGCTGACCTTGGCCTTGCTGGTGCTCTGGCAGATACCCATCGTCGGCCTCGTGGTCTACCCGTTGCGCTTGTTCGGCACCTTCGTGCACGAGATCAGTCATGGGCTCGCGGCGCTCGTGAGCGGTGGCGAGTTCCACCGGTTCACCGTCAGCCCGGACCTGTCGGGCCTGGCCTGGTCCGCCGGCGGCTGGCGCTGGCTCATTTCCAGCGCAGGCTACGTCGGCAGCGCCGTATTCGGCGGCGTGCTGATTCTGCTCGCGGCGCGGGGCGCAGCCTCGCGCGTGCTGCTCATGGCGCTGGGCCTGATACTCGGCCTGCTCTGCCTGTTGTTCGTGCGCAACCTGTTCGGCATCGCGACGGGTCTCGCGCTGGCCGCCGCGATGTTCCTTGCCGGCTATCGCCTGCGCCCGCCCTGGAGCGACGGGCTGCTCATGGTGCTGGCGCTGCAATTGGTGCTCGACGGCTTCAACAGCCTGTTCACGCTGCTGCGCCTGTCGGCGGGCAGCAACGTGCAGACCGATGCGCTCAGCATGGCCCAGACGACCGGGATTCCGGCGGTGATCTGGACGATCGTCTGGGCCGGCGTTTCGCTCGCGATGCTGTTCGTGACCCTGAGGCTGGCCTACAAGCGACGCGCGATGCCCGCGGTCAAGGCGAGGTGAACTCATGTCATCAACGTTCGAACAACACCATCCCCCCCACAACCCTCCGGCCCGTTGGGCGTTCAGGACAACCAGAACCTATGGTTCTGAGCGGTTGCCCGTTCACCCCCTTGAAGGGGAGGGAGTGCTTCGCCAACCGTCGGAAATGCTGAAGCCCTCCCCTTCAAGGGGAGGGCTGGTTCGGGACGGTGTTGCTTCGCCAGCTACCGTCCCGCGGTGCGCGGAAACGCAAGGCAGCCCATGACCGAAACCGCCAACATCGCCAGCGCGCTGACCGCGATGGCGAAGCTGCGTCCCGACGCGATTGCACTGCGCGTGCCGCAGCACGCGTCGCGCGGCAGCGAGCTGCCGCCGTATCTCGATATCAGCTACGTCGAACTCGATGCGGCGAGCGACCACAGCGCTGCAGCGCTGGCCCGCGCCGGCATCGCGCGCGGCACGAAGACCGCGTTGATGGTGCGGCCCGGTCGCGAGCTGTTCGTGCTGATGTTCGCGCTGTTCAAGCTCGGTGCGGTGCCCGTGCTGATCGATCCCGGCATCGACCGGCGCGCACTGCGCCAGTGCCTGGATGAAGCCGCGCCCGAGGCGTTCGTCGGCATACCGCTGGCGCAGGTCGCACGTCTCGTTTTGCGCTGGGCGCGCGCTTCCGTGCGCATCGTCGTGACGGTCGGCGGACCATTCGGCTGGGGCGGGCAGCGCATGCAGTCATTGCGCGATGCGACCCCGGCGCGCCCGTTCATGGCCGCGGCGACGCGGCCCGATGAACTCGCCGCGATCCTGTTCACGTCGGGCTCGACCGGCGTGCCCAAGGGCGTGGAATACCTGCATCGGCATTTTCTCGCCCAGGTCGAGCTGCTGCGCGACGCGTTCGCGCTGCAGCCCGGGCATGTGAACATGCCCACCTTTCCACCTTTCGCCTTGTTTGACCCGGCGCTGGGTTCGACCTCGGTCATCCCGGACATGGACCCGACGCGGCCGGCGAGCGCCGATCCGCGCAAGCTCGTGGCCGCGATCGAGCGCTTCGGCGTCGACATGCTGTTCGGCTCGCCGGCGCTGCTCGACACGCTGTCGCGGCATTGCGAGCGGCATGGCGTGCGCCTGCCGGGCCTGCGCCGCGTGATCTCGGCCGGTGCGCCGGTGGCGCCGGCAATTCTCGCGCGGTTGCGGCCATGGCTCGATCCGGCGGCCGAAATCTACACGCCCTATGGCGCGACCGAATGCCTGCCGCTGGCCGTGATCGAGAGTGCGGAACTGCTCAATGACACGCGCGCGCAGACCGAGCGCGGCGCCGGCACCTGCGTCGGACGGCCGCTGGCGGCCAATACCGTGCGCATCATCGCGATCACCGACGAGGCCATCGCCGACTGGAGCGGGGTACGCGAACTGGCCACCGGGGAGATTGGCGAGATCACCGTGGCCGGCCCGACCACGACGCAGGCCTACCACGCGCGTCCGGCTGCGACTGCGCTGGCCAAGGTGCGCGACGGCGATCGTCTCGTGCACCGCATGGGCGACCTCGGCTATTTCGACGCGCAGGGCCGGCTCTGGTTCTGCGGCCGCAAGTCGCAGCGGGTCCGCGCCGCGGGCGGCGATCTCTATACCGAACAGGCCGAGCCGATCTTCAACGCGATCGCTGGCGTGCGCCGCAGTGCGTTGGTCGGCGTGGGCGCGGCCAGGAAACAGATTCCCGTGCTGCTGCTGGAGCTCGAGCGCGAGTCTGCCGACTCGGCCGAACGCATCGAGGCCGAGGCGCGCAACCTCGCCCAGTCCTTTGCGCATACGCGGAGCATCGCGCAGGTGCTGTTTCACCCGCAGTTTCCGGTCGATATCCGGCACAACGCGAAGATCGGCCGCGAAAAGCTCGCGGCCTGGGCCGCGACGCGCATCGGACAGACACCGTAGTTGCACCTGGCAGGTGCGCGCGTCGCATGCGGTTGCTCTGCGCGTGGGCGCGAGTCTCGCCGACTTTCCCGCTGAGGAGCGAAACCCGGTTACCTGCGGATGCATGTCCCAGGCGACATGGCCCCGCGGCTGCGGGTCCGACGGACGCCGCGGACCGCACGTGCGATCCATGGATCGCGCAGCAGGCGCATACCCCATAGCATCAGTTCACGCTAGCCGCTTACGGACTTGCGCAAACCCGCTGCGATGCGCTTTGCTTGCGGTCCCTTCCCGTACTTCGCGTTGAATCCTATGCAAGCTATCCGTGCCGGTTTCGTCGGCCTCGGCGCCATGGGCTGGTCCATGGCTGCCCATCTGCACCAGCGCGGCCTGCTCGCCGCCGTGGCCAATCGCAGCCCGGAGAAGACTGCACGCTTCGCCGCGGACCATGCCGGCGTCGCCGCGGCGAGCATTGATACAATTTCGCATTATTGCAATGTGCTCGTGCTTTGCGTCAGCGCCGATGCGGACGTGCTCGCGGTCAGTGCAGCGATCGCGGCGAATGCCGAAGCGGGATGCGTCGTCGTGGACCATTCCACTGTGTCCTCGGCCACGGCGCAGCAGGCCGCCATGCTGCTGCAGGCCGCAGGCGGCGATTTCGTCGATGCGCCGGTATCTGGCGGCGTCGAAGGCGCGAAGAACGGCAAGCTCGCGATCATGGCCGGCGGCGACGCCGCGGCGCTGGACCGCGTGCGGCCAGTGCTCGAGGCCTATGCCGCGCGCATCAGCCACATGGGCGCAGTCGGCGCGGGCCAGAACACCAAAGCGGTCAACCAGGTGCTGATCGCCGGCATCGCCCAGGCCGTCACCGAAGGCCTGGCGCTGGGTGAAGCGCTCGGGCTGGACGCCGCCACGCTGCTGCCGACGCTGGGCGCGGGCGCGGCCGGCAACTGGTTCCTCGAAAAGCGCGGTGCGACCATGCTCGCCAACCAGTTCAGCGTTGGCTTCAAGCTCGGTCTGCTGCACAAGGATCTGGGCATCGTGCGCGAACTGGCCCTCGCCGCAGGCACCGACCGCAGCGTCATCGACAAATCGCTCGCCGACTATGCCGAGCTCATGGCGCGCGGCTACGCCGATGACGATATTTCCGCGCTGATCCGGCTGAAGCGACCGCAAGTCTGATCCGGTTGTGCGCGCCGTCACGGCCACGCGATGCCGTACTGGTTTCGTGACGGGGCGAGGCGTAAAACGGTGCTCTTTTCGTAACGGAGATCTCCATGCGCCTCACCGCAGTTTTCGCGGCCGTCCTGCTGGCCGCTGCATCGGCTCCGACGGTGGCGGCGCCGCCAGCCGGCCTGTTCCTCGCGCGCGTGCCGAATGCCTCGACCACGTTCTCCACACCGGTGGCGCTGCGTGCGCCCAATGACGGCAGCGGCCGGCTGTTCGTCGTCGAGAAGGGCGGAAACATCCGAGTCATCAAGAACGGTGCGGTATTGCCGACCGCATTCCTGACCGTCGGCGTGACGACCTCGAGCGAAAGCGGCTTGCTCGGCCTGACCTTCCATCCGAACTTCGGCAAGCCCTCGCTGCCGAACAACACCGAGTTCTACATCTTCTATTCGCGACCCAGCGCCGATCCGCGCCTGGGCTCGACGCCCGATCAGGTCGTCGCGCGCTATACCGTGCCGTCGCTGACCTCGGATGTCGCCAATCCGGCCGGTACCATCATCCTTCGGTTGCCGGACCTCGCCGGCAATCACAACGGCGGCGACATCCATTTCGGCAGCGACGGCTATCTCTATGTGTCGTCCGGGGATAGCGGTGACCAGAACAATCCGCACGGTTTCGCGGAATGCCTCTGGAAGAAGCCGGCCGACAGCAACCGGAACACGTGTGGCACCAACCCGTCGGGCACTCAATATTTCCTGCTCGGCAAGATGCTGCGCATCGACGTCGATACGCGCGGCGGCGCCGTATCGAACGACATGTGTGGTTCCAGCGGCATATCGCCGGCGGAATACGCGATTCCGGCGAACAATCCCCATGTCCCCACGAGCAATACCTGCGATGAGATCTGGGCTGCGGGTTTCCGCAATCCCTGGCGCTTCAGCTTCGACCGCGAGGACAACCGCCTGATCATCGGCGACGTCGGCCAGGGTTCGTATGAGGAAATCACCGTCAGCGCCGCTGGCGCTGGCGGCCTCGATCACGGCTGGAGCCGCTGCGAAGGGCGACACTACTTCACGACCCCGGGCAGTGGCACCACGTGCCCGTCGGCTACCTCCACCGTCGCGCCAGTCATCGAGTACAACCACACCAGCGCCTGTGCAGTCAGTGGCGGGTTCGTCTATCGCGGCCCGATCACGGCCATGCGAGGCACGTACTTCTACGGCGACTCCTGCAGCAGCGACCTGTGGTGGTCCGAATCCACCGGCGCCACCTGGGACTCCGGCGGCGTGAACCGCCTGACCGGCCTGGCCAGCGGCTCGATCTACGGCTTCGGCGAAGATGTGGACGGCAATGTCTACATCACGCGCTCGAACGGCCAGGTGCACCGCATTTCGGTGGACAACATCTTCGCCGACGATTTCGAGCCGTAAGGACCGCGCTGGTCCTCCTGAGATCGCCCTGAGCGAGGGTCGCGGAACCTCGCGACCCTCGCCAGGCGCATCAGTAGCGGTGTTTCATCGGACTGCCGCAGGTTTGGCTCTGCGGCCTGCCGGACGACGTGCTCCGGGCCGGCTTTACCCGAAGGAGGACGCAGTACGACGTCGCCTTCGGGTTGCCGCCCCCGACAGCTCACTGGGCCGCGTACTTGACCGAACAACCATAGGGCGGCGACACGGGAACGCTGACCGGCTTGCCGGCGGACAGTTCGGCCAGCGCCTGCCTGACGTACTGCGTCGCCTTGGGGATGTCGACCGCGTCGGCACTCTGGATCGAATCGATGCCGCCCTTGTAGCGCAGCACGCCCTGGCCATCGATCACGTACATGTGGGGGGTGGTCGAGGCGCCATAGGCTCTCCCGGTGGTGCCGGTGGGATCGAGCAGGTATGCCGTCGGCGCACTGCGGTCGATCTGCATCTGCTCGTTGGCGTCGCCGCCTTCGACCTGGCCCTGCTTGCCCGGCGCGCCGGAATTGATCGCCAGCCAGACCACGCCGGCGCCGGTCGCTTCTTTCTGCTGCGCCTGCATGTTGCCGCTGCCGTAGTGCTTCTTCACGAACGGGCATTCGGCGTTGGTCCATTCCAGGACGACGGTCTTGCCTTTGAATTCTTCCAGCGTGCGGGTCTTGCCGTTGCTGTCGGTCAGGCTGAACGAGGGGGCCGGCTGGCCGATCTCGACCTTGGCCATCAGCGGCGTGGCGGCAACGGAAAGCACGGCGGCGGCCAACAGGGAAGACAACAGTTTCATGGGGAACTCCGGGTTTCGGGTGGAGATGAAGCTCCGGCCGCCGCACGCGCGAGCGCGGCGTCGACCAGGCCAGGGGTAAGCAGTTGCGGCAGCACTTCCGGCGTGCCGCCGCCGCGCGGGTAAACCACGTACAGCGGCACGCCGCTGCGTTCGAAGCCGGCGAGATAGCGGGTGATCGCGGCGTCCTGGCTGGTCCAGTCGCCCTTGAGATAGCGGATACCGTCGCGTCGCAGGCGCCCGGTAAAGCCCTCCGACGACAGTGCCACGCGTTCGTTGGCCAGACAGGTGATGCACCAGGCCGCGGTCATGTTGACGAAGACCGGCTCGCCGGCGCGGCGCAGTTCGTCCAGGCGCTGCGGTGTCCACGCTTGCCAGGTGTCGCTGTCGCTGCTGCCGGGCTGCGCGGCCAGGGTCCGCACCACCGATAGCGGGGCGAACGCGAGCAGCAGCAACAGCGCAAATGCGATCCGGCGTCGCGTTGTCGGTGTCGTGCGCAATTGGCCGCGACCGTGGAACAGTAGCGCGGCAACGAGCGCTACCAGGCCCAGCAGCACCATCGCGGTCGCATCCGCGCCGACCTGGCGCATCAGCACCCAGACCAGCCAGACCGCGGTCAGGTACAGCGGCCAGGCCATGATCTGCTTGAACGTGTCCATCCACGCACCGGGCCGGGGCAGCCAGCGCGCGAGCACCGGTACGAAGCTCAGCACGACGATGGGCAGCGCCAGGCCCACGCCGAGGGCAGCGAATACTGCCAGCGCGACCGGTGTGGACTGGGTCAGCGCAAACCCCAGCGCCGGACCCATGAACGGCGCGGTGCAAGGGCTCGCGACGAGGCAGGCGAGCAGGCCGGTAAAGAACGCCGCGCGCGTGCCGTGGCCGTCGGCCAGCGACTGGCCCACGCTGCCGAGGCGCGCGCCGATGATGTATCCGCCGGAAAGGCTCAGTCCCATCGCCACCATGAGATAGGCCAGCAGCGCGACCAGCAGCGGCGACTGCAGCTGGAAGCCCCAGCCCAGGCTTTGTCCGGCCTGCCGCAGTGCAAGCAGGATCGCGGCCAGAGCGACGAAGCCAGCGACCGCGCCGGCGAGATAGGCCAGCCCGTCGCGGCGCGCGGCGGCCGGCGCATGCGCGTTCTCGGCAAGGCTCAATGCCTTGAGCGACAGCACCGGGAACACACAGGGCATGAGGTTGAGGACCACCCCGCCGAACAGCGCCAGCAGCAGGGCCAGGCCCACGCTGCCCACTGCGCCGCCACCGGCGGCGCCGCTGCCGATCGTGCTCGCCGCAACGCCCGGCGTGCTTGCTACCGGTGCCGCGGCCGCATCCGAGGCCCAGGGCGCAGCCACGCGCCATGCCCGAACACGGCCGGCGTCGCGCTGCACCAGTACGAGGTCCAGCTGAGCGGGTGCCGTCGTGAAATAGTCGCTGCGTGCCGCCTCGATCAGCACGCCGTCGCTGTCGGCTGCGATCCGGGGCGGTGCATTCGCAAGCACCTGCGGCTGCAGCGCGAACACGTCGAGGCCGGCGACGGCGGGCAGTCCGTCGCCGCGCAGGCGGATTCCGATGCGATCGCCGGTCGGGGTGACTGCGGCGGTCCAGTCGGTGTCAACCGGCCGCTGCGCCAGCGCGGTGCGCAGTGCGGGCGCAGCGGCCGAATCGCCAGGCTCGCTGCCGGGGGCGGCAACCGGCAAGGTGATTGCCAGCTCGGCCTTGCCTGGGATGCATTCTTCCTTGCAGATCAGCCAGTTGGCTCGCAGTTGCAGCGTGACCGGGCTGCCGATGGGGGCATCGGCGGGGACGTCGACACTGACCGGCAGCAGGTTTTCACCGGAAAAGCCGAAATTGAACAGCTCGCCGATCTGCAGGCGTTCCGGCGCGGGCCAGTCGATGGCGCCAGCGGTCCAGCCGGCCGGAACGGTCCACTCGAAGCGGGTGGGCAGGCCGGTATCGCCGGCATTGGCCCAATACGTATGCCAATGCGCCTCGTGGTCCAGGCGCAGGCCCAGCCAGTTCGCGCGGCCCGCGACCAGGGCGGTCTTCCCGGCCACGAGTTCGACGTTCAGGTGCTCCGTCGCGACCACGGCCGCGCGAGTCCCGACCGGCATCAGCAGCAGGCCCAGCAGCGGCAGCAACAAGGTTCGCAGGCACGAGGGCATCGATACTCCGGAGGCAGTACGCGCCGACTCGGCGCACAGACAGGACCGCAAGCTAGCGCGAGTGTTGCCTGACCCGACGCCGATGTCGCGATGAAGCGAGGCCGTCCCGCGCCGAAGCGTGCGGGCCGGGCCGTCGGCAGCGCCTGCTAGACTGCGCGCCGCCGCAAACCGCAGGAAACGCCGTGCACGTCCCCGCTTCCGTACCGCCCGCGCGCAAGGCCGCGCTGGCCTTCATCTTCGTCACGGTCCTGCTCGACATCCTCGCCTTCGGCATCATCATTCCGGTGCTGCCGCGTCTGATCAAGGAGATCGCCGGCGGCGACATGATTTCGGCGGCCCACTGGGTCGGCGTCATTGCGACGGTGTTCGCTGTCGTGCAGTTCTTCTGCAATCCGATCCAGGGTGCATTGTCCGACCGCTTTGGCCGGCGCCCCGTGATCCTGCTGTCCAACCTCGGCCTGGGACTCGATTTCATCCTCATGGCCGTCGTGCAGACCCTGCCCTGGCTCGTGATCGCGCGCGTGCTCTCGGGCATGACCTCGGCAAGCTTCAGCACGGCCAACGCCTATCTGGCCGACGTCACGG
This sequence comes from Tahibacter sp., assembly GCF_032229445.1. NCBI lineage: Bacteria > Pseudomonadati > Pseudomonadota > Gammaproteobacteria > Lysobacterales > Rhodanobacteraceae > Tahibacter > Tahibacter sp. The sequence goes on along the minus strand of NZ_JAVTWC010000109.1, from coordinate 23,641 downwards.
CGCCCGAAAAGCGCGCGGCCGCGTTCGGCGCACTCGGCGCGGCGTTCGGCATCGGCTTCGTGCTCGGCCCGGCGCTCGGCGGCACGCTCGGCGACATCGACCTGCGCCTGCCGTTCTGGCTCGCGGCCGGACTCGCGCTGGCCAACTTCTGCTACGGCTATTTCGTGCTGCCTGAATCCTTGCCGGTCGAGCGGCGCACCACCACGTTCGACTGGCGTCGCGCGAACCCGCTTGGCGCGCTGCTGCTGCTGCGGCGTTATCCACAAGTGTATGCACTGGCCGTCGTGGTGTTCCTGTCGCAGCTGGCGCACTACGTGCTCAACACCACGTTCGTGCTGTATGCCGACTACCGCTACGACTGGGGTCCGCAGGCGGTCGGCTTTACGCTCGGTTTCGTCGGGGTCTGCAACGGCATCGTGCAGGCGCTGCTCGTCGGCCGCATCGTGCGGCGTTTCGGCGAGCGCCGCGCGATCTACGCCGGTCTCGCGTTCGGCGCGCTCGGCTTCGCCTGGCAAGGCATCGCCGCGACCGGCCTGGCGTCGCTGATCGCGATCCCGCTGCTCGCACTGTGGGGCTGCACTGGTCCGGCGACCCAGGCGCTGGTCACGCGACAGGTCGATCCCAGCGAGCAGGGCCGTCTGCAGGGCGCGCTGGCCGGGTTGACCAGTCTCGCCGGCATCATCGGTCCGGGTCTCTACACTCAGGTGTTCGCCTGGAGCATCGACAAGGACGCGCCGTGGCATCTGCCCGGTGCCGCGTTCCTCGTCGCCGCCGTGTTGCTGCTCGTGGCGCTGGCCGTCGCCTGGAAAGCCACGCATCCGGCGGACGCCGCCGCCGCTGCCACTGACGCCGCGCGGCCATGACGACCGGCGCCGCGCTACGGTTCGCCGCGCTGATGCTGGCGATGGCCGGCGCGGCGCCGGCCGCTGGCCAGTTCGCGAGTTCGACGCAGGATTACCTCAGCGAATACGACCGCGATCGCGACGGTCGCGTGAGCCTGGCCGAATACCAGGACAAGCTCAGCGAGATATTTCGGCGCATGGACCACAACGGCAACGGCATCGTCGATCTCGACGAGTTCGATCCGGCCGTGGTCGGGCCGAACACGCGACCGATCTCGCTCGCGCGGCACCGCGCCCGGCTGGCGGAAGTCTTCCGCCGCCAGGACGCGAACAGGAACGGCTACCTCGACACGCGCGAGCTCGGTGCGCCACCACGCTGAAGCCGCGTCAGTCGGGCTCAGGCATCCGGCCTGTTCTCCCCTTTGCCGATCAGCGCGGTTCGCGAGCCGGGCGCGGCCAGCGCCGTGTCATACGGATCCCAGGCGACGCCGAGTCGCGCCAGCCAGTGCCGCCGCACCGCGCGCCGCGCGCGCCACAGCGCGCCGGCGCAATGGCCGCGGCGTTCGGGCGTTGCGCCGCTGCAGCCCGGCAGCACGGCCTGGCGCAGCCAGCGCCGCGCGAGTTCCGCATCCTCGCCGCGCCAGTCGCACAGCGCGCCCTGCAGCAGCGCGTCGGCCCGGCGCAGCTCGTCGCCGGCCGCGGCGAAATAGTCGAAGGCGAGCAACTGCACGGCGTCCTCGATGCAGTCGAGCAGTTCCACGAGTGGATCAGTGTAAGGAATCTTTTTGTGCATAAAGGGACACCTCCGCGTGGGTGTGCAGGCTCGCAGGCGACCGTCTCGAAATCTGCGACGCACATGGCGTCTGCGTCGCCGTTGCATTCCCTGAACGACCCGGCGGCCCAGGTGCAGGGATACTCACTTCCGGCACGTTTGCGCCGCGTCGGCTTTTGCCACGCTAGGCGCGTCGTCATCCGGCGGAGGCCGCGCGCGCCATGCTGAAGTTCCTGCTCTGGCTGCTGCTTCTGGTGCTGTGCTGGCCGCTGGCGCTGCTCGCGCTGGTGCTGTATCCGCTGGTCTGGCTGCTGAGCCTGCCGTTCCGGCTCGTCGGCATCACGCTGTCGGCGGTGTTTGAGTTCCTGCGCGCGCTGCTGCTGTTGCCGGCACGACTGCTGGGCGCACGCCCGGCCTGAACCGTCGCCTTCGCGGGCCCTGTGACGCCGCGGCGATTGCGGCGAGAATGCGCGCCGTTCCCGGCTGCGTGCGTCCATGACCGAACCCGTCGACTGTCCCTGCGGCTCTGATCTCGCCTATGCCGCGTGCTGCGGCCCGCTGCACGCGGGCGAACCCGCACCGACCGCCGAAGCACTCATGCGTTCGCGCTACAGCGCCTATGCGCTCGGCCTGGAAACCTACCTTCTCGCCAGCTGGCATCCATCGACCCGTCCTGCCGTGCTGAATCTCGCCGGCGAAAAACCCGCGCCGCGCTGGCACGGCCTGAAGATCCTGCGCTACCAGCCACTGGACGCCGACAACGCCTTCGTCGAGTTCGTCGCCAAGTACAAGGTCGGCGGCGGCAGCATGCAGCGCCTGCGCGAACTGAGCCGGTTCCGGCGCGAGGGTGGGCGCTGGTTTTATGTGGCGGGGGAATGGAACACGTGATGTCCCGTCGAGGTTCTGGCGGGGCGGTTCGCACCGTCGCGCGGTCGTTTCATTTCCCAACCAGGACAGCAGACCCCTGACACGGGTCGCGATGACGTGCGGCTGGTCGCGACGGCAGGTGGGGCGCGCCGAACGCCTCACCTTGCCATGCCGGCGCACATGCCCGACCATTGCCGGCTGCCTCCCGTTTGCGATACCGAGTGTGCCGGCCCATACGTTTCCGAACATTCCGTTGTCGTTCGCCGCGATACGTCGTTGCGCCTCGTCGCCGTACTGCCAGCATGTCTCCTCGGCACGCCTGGTCTCGCAGCGGTATTCAACAGCGAAGCGGGTCAATCCATCCGGAATCTTTCGTTCGAAAACGTATGGGCCAGCACACCAGTGAGCGCATCCGCGTCCGATGACGGCCTGCAGGATTTCCTGCGTCCGGGCCTTCTCGCCAACGATATCCCGGCCCTGTTTCCGCTGCGCAAGGCGCGCGAACTGCTGCGTGCCTTTTCGACGCTGTTCCACGGCGGCGAAGACGTGGTCATGGTGCGACTGCTCATCCTGCGCACGATCGGCGAGCGCGGCGCGGCACCGGACTGGAGCCCGCAGGAATTGCGCGAGCATTTCGCCTATGTCGATGCGACCAAGCTCGATACCGTGCTCGCGCGCCTGCGCGAGAACGCGCTGCTGACGTGGGATGCGGAAACGCAGCGCTATCGCGTCAGTCCGGTCGGCCGCCAGGCGCTGTCGTCGCTGAGCCAGCTGCTGCAGTTCCAGGGCGAGGGGGACGAACTCGCGTATGTCACGGCACAGATCGCCGCGGGCGAAGCGACCGGCCGCGTCGGCAGCGACGACCTGCAGCACCTGCTGTCGCGCCTCAACGAGTTGCGCGACGATTTCGACCGCGCCGTGCTCAGCGGTTCCGAGCACCGGATCCACGCCGCGGCGGCGACCTTGAAATCGGTCTGGCGCTGGGTCGAGAAAGGCACGGCCATCGTCAGGCTGATCGCGCAGGACGGCGAACTCGATCCGGCCACGCACCGCGTCGCGCAGCAGATCGGCCGTGCACAGAGCGCCATGCTGCGCCAGGCGTCGGTATTCCAGCGTGCGCTGAACCAGCTTGACCGGCACCGCGTGCACCTGGGCGGCAGCGGCCTGTCGTCCTCCGATGTGAACCAGTGGCTGCGTGGTCTCGACCAGGCCGCGCTCGCGGCGATCGCAAGCGACGTACTGGCCGCGCGTCTTGCGCCGGCCTTCGTGCTCGGCGACATCGCGCTCGATGTGGCCGACTTCGAACTGGTCGAGCGCGAGCGCGAAGTCAGCATCGTCGAGACCTTGCCCGACGCGCGCGCCGCGCCGGAACAGGCCGACGCGCCGATCGCGAGCAACGATTACGTCCTTGCGCAGCGCTGGCAGGCTCAGCTGGCGGCGCTCGTCGACGACGCGCCCCTGGCCGGGCTCGTGCCGAGCGAGGATTTCGCCACATCGGCCTACCGTCTGTCGCTGCTCGGCCTGCTCGGCGATCCGGGCGCGCATGCACGCGACGGCGCATTGGCCGAGCTTGCGCGCCTGCCGCTGCGACTGGAACTCAGCGGCGTGCTCGAGGACATCGACAGCGCCGGCGTCGCGCGCATCAGCGCCGGCCGGCTGCGCCGCGTGCATCCCGACCGCTCGCCGGAAACGGCGGTGCCGTCACCTGACCTGCAGCAACCCGCGGCGCCTTCCGGCGCCCGCGGCGAGGACGTCACCGATGAATGATCCCGTGGCCGCATTGATCGCGCGCCTGCTGTCCGAGCGCTGGTTGCCGCGCGAGGATGAACTCGCGCGCCAGGCGCTGACCGATGCCGGCTTTCGCGAGGAGCTGGACCGGCGTCTGTCCGCCGTCGGCCTGCGCCTCCTCGACCATCCGTATGCGGGGCACGTCGCGCTCGCCGTGGCCAAAGCGCAGGAAGCCGCCGTGTTCGCCGGTCCCAAGGCCTGGTCGGCGAGCAACCTCGATCTGGACCGCGACGCGATCGCGTTGCTCGTGGTGTTGTGGAGTTTGCTGATTCTTCCCAAACGCCAGCGCCAGATCCGCCGCGTCGAGGTCGACCGCGACCAGGAACAGGGCCAGATCTTCGCCGAGATGAAGCCCGTGCCGGTCGGCGCGGAAGTCGCCGAACCGCTGGCCGAACGGACGCTGCTGGCCGATTTCGGCGACAAGCTCGGCGGCAAGATGCGCCTGAACATGAATCTCGGCGTGCTCGCGCGCCATGGTTTCATCGTAAGGCGCAAGGACCGCATCCAGGAAGGACCGCTGCTCGATCTCGCGTTCGATTACGAACGCACGGCACGGCGCGTGCTCGACGGTGCGCTGGCCTTCGTGGTCGAGCAGGCGCGGCGCGAGGCCGCAGCCGATGCGGCGGATGACGTCGACGACGACCGCGATGCGACGGAGACCGACCATGTTTGAATTCCGCGCACTCGAAGTCGTGCACTGGGACTATTGGCAGCGCTTCACACTGCCGCTGGACTCGGCGATCGTCACCGTGGTCGGCCCGAACGGCTCAGGAAAAACCACGCTGCTCGACGCGCTGCGCACGCTGCTCGCGATCGAGGACCGCGAGACCGCGCGTGACTACAAGACCTATCTGCGCCATAACGGCAAGCCGTTCGCCTGGCTGCGCGGCGTGGTCAGCAACCGGCCCGACCGCAACGGACGCCGGCCGTTCTTCCCGCTGATGGAATCCGAAGTCACGCTGGCCTGCCGGATCCGCAAGAAAGGCGGCGACTGGACGCGCGATTACCAGATCCTCGGCGGCGACATCGGCGTCGAGACGATCGAGGCGCAGGGCGGTGAATGGCTAGTCCTGCGCGACTATCGCGTACGCCTGGAAGGCGCCGGACTCACACGCGCGATACGCCGCGTGCTGACGCTGGAGCAGGGCGCGACCGACAAGCTGTGCCAGTACCCGCCGCGCGAACTGCTGCAGCTGGTCTGGGACGTCTTCGGCGAAAAACCGGTGCTCGACGACTACCAGCGCGCGCGTTCCGAACAGTTCGCGACCGAGCAGGAACTCAAGGCGCTGGGGCAGGACCTCGCCTCGCTGCATACCCGCCTGGAAGCAGCCAAGGCCGACGTGCGTTCGTTCGAGGAATACGGCGAGCTGCAGCGCGACAGGCAGCGCCTGCAGGCCGAGGTCGCTCCGAAAGTGGCGTTGGCCGAACGCAAGGCCAGCCTCGACGGTAGCCGTCCACAGCTGACCGGACTGCGCCGCGCGCTGCGCGATTGCCTGCGCCGCGCCGGTGCGCTGGACGCCGAAGAGACTGCGGCTGCCGCGCGCCTGGTCACGGTCGCGGAAACCTTGCGCGAGACCCAGTCGCAGGCGCTGGCCGCGGAAGCGGCGTTCCTCGCCGCGCGCGATGCGGCGCGCGATGCGGAGCAGATCGACCGGCGCCGTGAACAACTGGAAAAATTGGCCGCGAGCCAGGGCGCCGGCGACTTGGCGCAGCTGCTGCGCGCGGTCGAAGCCGATCGGCGCCGCCAGGCGCAGATCAGGCTCGCCGACGAACACGCCGCCGAACGCGCGGGCGAGCTCGACGCGCACATCGCCGCACTCGCGAGCGGCCAGCGCTTCATGCCCGGGTTCGAGCGCGAATTCCGCGGCGCGCTGGAACGCGCGGGCGTGGCGCACCGCATGCTCGCCGACGCGGTCGAGGTCACCGATCCAGCCTGGGAGGCTGCCGTCGAAGCGGTCCTGCAGCCGTACCGTCACCTCGTACTGTTGGCTTCGCCGTCGGACGCGAAGGTCGCGTTCGGACTCGGCGAACAGGCGCAGTACCGCCATTTCGTCGTCGCCGAGCGCGCACCCGCAACCGCCGCGACGCCGGGGTCGCTGCTGGAAGTGCTGCGCTTTTCCGCCGATCCGCCGGCCTGGCTGCCGCGCCAGCTGGATCGCCTGCGCCGTGTCGCCGACGTGACCAAGGGCATGCAACTGCCGGCCGGACAGGACTGGATCACGCCGAAGGGCTATCTGCGCGAACACCGCGGCGGTCGTCATATCGGCACCGACGAACGCAACTTCGGCGCCAGTGCGCGCGAATCGCGGCTGCGCGATCTGCAGCGCGAACGCGGCGAGCTGACCGCCGCGCAGGAGGCGCGCCGGCGCGAACGCGCCGAACTCGAACAGCGCCTGGACGCGAACCAGGCGCGCCTGCTCAAGCTCGACGCGGCGCAGGAACTCGCGGCGCGTGCAGTCGAATTCGCTTCCGCCGCCGAAGCATTGCCGGCCCTGCAGCAGGCCGCGCAGGACAGCGCGCACGCGCTCAGCGCGGCACGCGACGCGGTCGATGCCGCGCGTGAGACGCAGAAGCGCGAGGAGCTCGATGCGGGCCAGCGGCGCACGCGGCGCGAACTGCTCGAGCGCGAGCGTGAGGAGAACCAGCAGAAGCTTGCGCGGCATCGCCAGGAATACGTGCGCCGCGCGCTCGACTACCGCCATCAGCGCCGCCTCATGCCGCCCGCCTGGCGTCATCCCGACGCGCTTGCCGCCGCGCTCGCGGAATTCGAGACCGAGCACGAAGTCCAGCGCGAGCTGGAAAAGATCGCCCAGCGCATCGAGCGCGGCGGCTTTGTCATGGATGCGTCCTGCGTCGCGCTGCGCGACAAGATCGCCGCCGATCATGAAGCGCTGGAAACCACTCTGGGACGGCGTGAGGCGCATCTCAACCGCGCGCGGCGCATCACCGACGAGGCGCGCGGCGCCTACATCAATGTGCTGCGCGCCACCGTGCGCCAGTACGCCAGGAACCTGCGCGCGCTCGGCGAGCTGTCCGGCATCAGCGTCGAGGTCGACCAGCCGGAACTGGCCAATGACGACATCGCGCTGGCCCAGGCCGGCCTGAGCGTGCGCTTCGATTTCGACCGCAAGGGATGGATCGGCCTCGACGACGGCGAAGCCTCCGGCGGCCAGCAGGTCATGAAATCGCTGCTGCTGCTGGTCGCACTGCTGCGTGACGAGACGCATCCGGGCGGCTTCGTCTTCATCGACGAGCCGTTCGCCCATCTCGACGTTTTCAACATCGAGAAAGTGGGAAGTTTCCTGCGCGCGACCGAAGCGCAATACATCCTGACCACGCCGATCACCCACAACCTCAACGTGTTCCATCCGACCGACCTGGTGCTGACGACGACCAAGCGGCGCCCGGCCAGCACCTGGGCCGAGCCGGTGGCGGTGCTCAAGCGTGCGCCGGCAGAACGGGAAACAGGCGCAGTCGAGACGCGGGCCGCGCGGCGCTGAGACTAAACACGGCGGCGGCCAATGGCGTCAGCTGATGAGCGACAACCCCGAGACAGGAGCGCGGTGGACATGAACCTCGATAAGCCCTATTCCGCCGCCAGCGAACGCAATCGCGACCCGATCCTCGTTGTTCTGCGCGAAGCCTTCGCCGGTTGCCGTGACGTGCTGGAGATCGGCAGCGGTACCGGCCAGCACGCAGTGCATTTCGCCGCGGCGCTGCCGGCACTGCGCTGGCAGTGTTCCGATCGTGCGGAGAACCTGGCAGGCATCCGCGCATGGCTCGCCGAAGCGGCGCTGCCGAACACGCCGCCGCCGCTGCAACTCGACGTCGCCACCGGAGTATGGCCGCCGGCGCAGTCCTTCGACGCCGTGTTCAGCGCGAACACGCTGCACATCATGAGCTGGTCCGAAGTGCGTCAGATGTTCGCCGGCATCGCGCAGGTGCTGCGGCCAGGCGCCACGCTCGCGATCTACGGGCCGTTCAACATCGACGGACAATTTACCAGCGCGAGCAACGCCGCGTTCGACCGGTCGCTGCGCGCCGCCGTGCCGCATCGCGGCATCCGCGATGCGGCCGAGGTCGATGCGCTGGCCACATTGCATGGCTTCGACATTGTTGCCGATCACGCGCTGCCGGCGAACAATCGCTGTCGCCTATGGCGTCGCGGGCGCGTTGGCTGATCCCGCACACCGTACCCCGTCGCTGGCACTGGCCGTCCCCGGGGTGTACCGGCGCCGCCGCGCATCGTTGCGCGCAGGGACGTGATCCGACTCTGCACGGCCCCGGTTGGGGGATGCGCTTTCGCAGGGCGTCATAGGCACGCAGCGGTTGCGTGAGCGACGATTGCCGCCGGCCGCGCGTCCGTGCGGCTCCCGCATTCAACTTTGCTGTCAGGACTCCCGCATGCGCTTCCTCCGTACCTTGTTCGGCCTGACCCTGTGCGCGCTCGGCACCGCGACCTACGCCTCGATATGGTCATATCGCGGCCTCGAAGGCGCCAACGGCACCGTCGTCGCGAGGGCCGGCAACCAGCTGCTGCTCGGTACACTGCAGGGATTGCAGGTTTCCACCGACGATGGCGGGAGCTGGTCGCGGCTGGCGTCGCTGCCGCGCTGGAGCTACATCCGCGGCATCCTCGTCGACCCGGCCGATGCACAGCATTGGTATGTGCAATTCGATGAACTGGTTCCGACGGGCGGCTCGCCCCAGTTCTATATGGAATTCATCAACCGCGTGCTCGAGACCCGCGACGGCGGTGCGAACTGGCAGGCGCTGGCGCTGCCGGGCGAGACACTCGCGCTGCCGATTGCCCATCCAGTCGCGACCAGCACGCTGCTGATCTGGTATCGCGATGCGGCGGCGAACGCGAATGCCATGGCCCTGTCGTTCGACGGCGGTGCGCACTGGACGCCGACCAGCCGCGACATCGATGATCCCGGCGTGCAGCTCGGTGCTGCGCTGTCGGGACAGCATTTCGTCGGTCTGAAGTACGACTACGTACCTGACGGCATCGACGCAAAACTGTATCTGAGCCCCGACAACGTAACCTCCTGGAGCAGCCCGGTGGCGACGCTGCGCATGTCGTCCCTCGATATCCTGCAGCTGTTTCCGCGCGCGTCGGACGCGCAGCAGCTGTTCTGGGCTGACGCGACGACCTGGGGCCTGCCCGGCCGCTCCGGCACCGTGAATCTCGTCACCGGCGCCGTCACGCACTTTCCCGACGTCCCAGGTCTGCTGAGCGGTATGCGCGATGATCCGGCGAACCCGGGCACGGTGCTCGCGCAAAGCCTGGGCGGCTATGCCGCATGCGACTACTGCCTGCGCGAAGAAGTCTGGGCGCTCGCGCCCGGCGCGACACAGTGGCAGGTGCGCGGCGGCATCCGTCACGGCGCCAAGCGTCCCAACAGCGACGTGGCCTTCGGCGGCCTGCTGCGCGACGGCGCCGATCAGCTGTGGCTGACCGATCCGTCCACTGGCGTGCAGCATTCGAACGACGCCGGCGCGACCTGGAACGTACGCGCCGGCGGTATGCGCGATGCCGCGATCAACGCGGTAGCGGTCGATCCGCGCAACGCGCAGCGGTTGCTGGCGGCTCGCGACCTGCAGTCGCTGCAGCGCAGCGACGACGGCGGCATCAGCTGGAACGACGTTGGCGGCCAGGTGCCGCAGGACGTCCGCTCGCTTACGCGCTCGCCCGTGGATCCCGACCATCTCGTTGCCGCGGCGCAAGGCGGCTTATACCGCTCGCGCGATGCCGGCCTCACCTGGCAGCCGGTTGCCACATCGATCGGTCCGCAGCCCGACGGCCGGGGCTGGCGCGACGTGGTCTGGTGCGCGAACAACGACACGCACCTGATGGCCCAGATCGGCGACACGATCTACCGCTCGCTCGACGGCGGCGCGAGCTGGAGCAGCGTGACGACGACGCTGTCGCCGCGCCTGGAATCCGCGCGCCGTGCGCCGAGCCGGGTCTACCTGCTGCGTTCCAGCAGCTATGCCGTGACCACCGACTGCGGTGCCACGTTCACCGAACTCGGCGGCTTCGGAGGCTACTCGCGCACGCTGGCCGTCGATCCGAACGACGACCTGCACCTCGTCTCCACCGGCGTCCCGGTACCCAACCAGATCCCCAGCCTGCGCGTGAGCAGCGACGGCGGCGTGAACTGGACCACGGTCGTGAATCCCGTTTACTACAGCGGGTTGAACGGATGGATCGATGCCTGCGACCGTGAGCGCTACACCACGTACGACCTGCGCGTGTTGCGCGGTACGACGCCTGAGCTGACGCCGGAACCGCCAGCGCGGCTCAGCGGCATCAATCGCGCGAATGCTGTCGACAGCCAATGCATCGCCGGACAATCGGTCAGCGTGGTCGGCACGCGATCGGGCCTGTGGCTGCGCCGCGCATCACCGGACCTGCTTTTTGCCGATGGCTTCGGCCTGGAGTGAGTCCATGGCGGGCGCGATCAGGACGGGTCAGGGTCGTGACGCTTGCAGGCCGGAGTGAGAGGCGCGGCACACGGTAAGAATCCGATCCCGTTTTCCTTTTGATGCACGATCGCCCGTTGCCTGCGCGGGAGCCGCGACCGCAGTCCGCGTACGAGCGGCCGTCGTGCTCCTGGCGCTAAACCGCACCGGCCTGCTTGGTGGGATCGCTTTTCGGTGGAAGGCTTCGGTCTTCGACTCGCCCACGTTGCTGTGTTCTTCGCGTTCGTGCCCGCGCTGCACGCGTTGCCGTTGCCCTGGACGGTGCGCAAGACCGCGCTGCTCGCGGCCCTGCGATCGACCGTTTCGGGTGGCGCTTCGCGGCGACGCCATGGCATCGTTGCCGTGAACCGCCGCCGAGAAAACCGGGCGTGGACTATCTTCAGTCGCATGCCGCTCACCCGTTTTTTGTGCGGCCTCTCAATCAAGCGTCGAATAGCTCAGCAGCTCGACGCGGATCGGATCCTTCGGATTGTGGAATGTGGCGTCGCGGACGCGCACGACGAAATCGTAGCGTGCGCCGGCGATGAGCTTGGTCGGCATCAGCTTTTCCGCATGCGGATCGACCTCGAGCAGCACGTTGCGGCCGTCGGCGGTGACCTGCAGTGTGCGCAGGTCCGCGTCGTCAATGCCGGCGTGGTCGAGCACATGGCGCGCGAGTTCACCCTGGCGTGCGTCGAGCGCGGCGAGGCTGCCCTGCAGGCGCAGGATCTGGCCGCGCACCGGATCGGTCTTTGGATCGTAGCGCCGGTTCTGCGACTCGCGCTCGGCCCGGTCGGCGGCGTCCGCCGCGGCGAGTTCGGCCAGGCTCTGGTAGCGGATCACCCAGGGTTGGAAATCCGTGTCGTCGGCGATGTGATCGGCGGCGGCGAAGAAGCGTTCGGTCCAGGCCGCATTGCACGCGCCGTTGCGTTGGCAACTGGGATAGCCACTGTCGACGAACGTCGTCAGGCGGCGCTTCTCCAGCTCCACATACGATTTCATCTGGCGCTGCACGCCCGGGCCCATGGCGACGCCGACCTGTCCCTCGCCCGGCGCGGCGACGAGTACCGCGCCGTTGCCGACGTCGAGCTTGCCGACACGCAGCTGGCGCAGCATCGCGTAGGCGTATTCGTCGGCGCTGAGCCCGTGCAGATCCTCCACAAGCAGGCTCACGATTTCCACATGGTGCTTGTTGGCGTGGTCGAACATCTTCGCCTCGAAGGCGCGGCGTGCGGCCGGATCGAGCAGGCCGGTCTCGTCGTAGACGAAGCGGTCGAACTTGCTGGCGACCGCGTTGGCGTCGGGCTTCGGCAATACGTCGGCGCGTTCTGCACCGCCCGTGGTGGCCGGTGTTTCCGGCGCGCGCGTGAGCGCGATCCGATCGGTACCCGCTCGCGTGGCAGTATCGACGCGGTTGCCTGTGGACGGATCCGCCGACACCGCTGGCGAATCCATGCCGACGTTCGCCGCGATGCTGTCGCCTGTATCGGGCACACGCGTCGCCGTGAGCGGCGCGGTAGTCGCCGCAACGGCCGGCTTCGTGGCTGCCGTCGCGGTTGCCGCACCGCTGCCGCAATCGGCGGACTGCTGCGCGCAGGCCTGCGCCCAGCCGTCCTGGATTGCCGCGACGCGCTTGCGCCGGCCCGGATGCGTGCGGCCGTCCTGCTCGGGCACGAGCGTTTCCAGCGCCTTCTTGGCGTCGCTCAGTGAAGAGCCCATCTTGTACAGCACGAAGCCGCTGAACTTGTCGGCTTCGAGTTCGGTCGGCGGCTGGCTGCCGCCCGGCGTGATGGTGTGGCCCGACAGGTGATGGCCGATCTCGTGCGCCATGATGCTGACCGGTGCCCAGTCGTTGTTGCGCGTGGCCTGGCGCACCTGGTCCATGAAGGCGCGGTTGTAGGCGATCACGCGCCGCGGCAGCTGGTCGGGGCCGAGCACGATGATCGCGGCTGCATTCGGCACCTGGCCTTCGATGACGTCGAAATTCTGCGGCAGGCCGGTGTATTTCATGATTTCCGCGACGACCTGCGCGCCTGCGCCGCGCGCGCTGAAGTCCAGCGCCGACTTCGACAGCGCCAGCGGCGATCCATCGTAGGAGCAGGCTTGCAGCGACTGGGCGATCTCGTCGACGAGCGCTCGCTCGTTGGCCGCACTCAGTGGTGCCGGCGGTGGCGCGATGCGGGCGGCGGCGATGTTGCGCCCGTCGCCGGCGCTGCGCGAGTCGGCGGCGTCGCCGCATCCGGCCAGGGCCAGGATCAGGGCGGCGCAGAGAAGGTTGCGGTGCAGCGGTCGGGCGCAGGACATGACGGTTCCCCGGGAGGTTCGTGGTGGTTCAGGACGCGGCGCGGGCCAGTACCAGCTTGACCAGCGCCAATGCATATAAATAGAGAAGTAGCGTTTTTGCTACAACGAACGTGATGCCGGCGAGCGCCAGGCGCCACCAGTGCCGGCGCAGGTCGACCAGGAAGAACTGCGACAGTGCGAGCTGCACGATGCCCAGTTCCACTGCGTCCATGTACCAGCCCGACCATTGCTTGTGCCCTGCGAGCCAGGCCGGCGAGCGCAGGAGCAGCAGCGGCAGCTGGTTGGCGATGTTGGCCAGGATGATGAGGAAGTGGGCGTACAGCGCCAGCACGAGGTGCTCGGTCGCGTTGTAGCCCCGGCTGCGATGGAATCCGGCGAGCGAGGCGAGCCAGATCGCGGCGAGGCCGAGCGAGAACGACCACTCAGCGTACTTGCGCACGGTTTCCATGACCTTGGAAACCTGCACATTGGAAGAATGCAGATAGCGCGTCTGCGCCAGCACGACGAGAAGCACGGCGATGGCGAGCAGCAGCAGCTTGAGCGGGTGGGTATGGCGCTTGCGCACGCCGAGCACGTACTCGCGCGCGACGCAGCCCGGGCCGGCGAGCAGCCGCAGCGCAGACTGCAGGTGGTCGAGTTCGAACACGCGCAGCTTTTCCCAGATCTCCCTACGCAGCGACGCCGTGCCGATGCGCGCGGCTTTCTTCTGCCCGCACTGGCTGCAATGCGGCCCGTGCAGCGGGGCCGCGCAGTTGCGGCAGACCGCGATCGTGAAATAGCCGGCGGAGGGCAGCACGGGTTCGGCGGTCGTGTTCACGGGCAGGATCGGCAGGAGGGCGTTGTTGCGCTGTACGCAGAACGACCGCGTTTCCTCCGCCCCGTCGCGGATCGTCGATTTCCTGCCGGCAGAAGCCCGGCCCGGTGCCGGGGCTCATCGGAAAATGCGCGCCGCACGGGGCGGCCCGCATCACTCGATCCCGAACAACTCCGCCAGGTCGCTTTCGTCAAAGCGCAGCGCCTGGGTCGTGCCGCCTTCGAGCACGGCCTGGGCGAGGTCCGCCTTGCGCTGCTGCATGTCCTGGATCTTTTCCTCGACCGTGCCGGTGCAGATCAGCTTGTAGACGAACACGCGCTTGTCCTGGCCGATGCGGTGGGCGCGATCGGTGGCCTGGGCTTCGACCGCCGGGTTCCACCAAGGGTCGTAGTGGATGACCGTGTCGGCCATGGTCAGGTTGAGCCCCACGCCGCCGGCCTTGAGGCTGATCAGGAACACGGGCACGTTGCCGGCCTGGAAGTTCTCGACGAGTTCGGCGCGGTTGCGGGTCTGCCCGGTCAGGGTCTGGTAGCTGATCGATTCCGCGTCGAGGGAGCGCTCGATCAGTTCCAGCATCTCGGCAAACTGGGAGAACACGAGTACGCGACGGCCTTCGGCGACGAGCTCGCGCAGCAGGTCCAGCAGCAGATCGAGCTTGGCCGACTCCGGCGCCTTGCGCGCGCGTTCGAGCTTGACCAGGCGCGGATCGCAGCACACCTGGCGCAGCTTGAGCAGCGCGTCGAGCACGACGATGCCGGACTGGGCCAGACCGCGCTCGCGGATCGCCTCGCGCACGCGCTCGTGCTGGGCCAGGCGCAGCGATTCATAGAGTTCGCGCTGCTTGCCGACCAGTTCCACGCCGCGTTCGATCACGGTCTTGGGCGGCAGGTCGAGCAGTACGTCTTCCTTGCGCCGGCGCAGCATCAGCGGCGCGATGCGCTTGTGCAGCTTGGCCTGACGGTCCGGGTCGGCGTGCTTTTCTATCGGCGTGCGGTAGTGGCGCACGAAGCCGCGCTCGTCGCCGAGCAGGCCGGGTTCGACCGCGTCGAACTGCGCCCAGAGCTCGCCGAGATGATTTTCGAGCGGCGTGCCGGTCATGGCGAGGCGGCGCCGCGCGTCGAGTTCGCGCACGACTTTCGCGGCCTGGGTGCGCGCGTTCTTGATCGCCTGGGCCTCGTCGAGGATCAGCAGCGAGAACGGCTGCTGCACGAGGACGTCGCGATCGCGCGCGAGCAGCGGATAGGTCGTGATGATCAGGTGGTGGTCGGGCATCGCGGCGAAATTCGCGTCGCGTGCCGAGCCGTGCAGGATCAGCACGCGCAGTTTCGGTGCAAAGCGCTGCGCCTCGGCGCGCCAGTTCCAGACCAGGCTGGTCGGCGCGACGACCAGGGCCGGTCGGTCCAGCTCGCCGCGCTGGCGCATGGCTTCGAGGTGGGCGAGTACCTGCACCGTCTTGCCCAGGCCCATGTCGTCGGCGAGGATGCCGCCGAGACCGGACTGGCCGAGGAATTCGAGCCAGGCCAGGCCGTCGCGCTGGTACGGCCGCAGGGTCGCGCCGAAGCCTTCGGGTTCACGGACCGGCGGCCGCTCGGCGCGCAGCTGCACGAGCATGTCCTTGAGCCGGCTCGCGCCGCGCCAGGGCAGCGCCGCGACGCCATGCGAGAGTTCTTCCACGACGCCGGCCTGGGCGCGGCGCAGCTGCAGGCTTTCGCGTGCGTTGCCCTGTTCCAGCCATTCCAGCAGCGGCGCGATCAGCGCCCGCACGCGCGCCACCGGCAGCGGCACGCGGCGGCGCGGATCCACCGGCGCGAGCCAGATCGCATCGGCAGGTTCTTTGGCCGGCGCCGTCAGCGGAAACGAGGGATCGGTCAGCGCGCGCTGCAGGATCGGCAGCAGGTCGACGCGCTCGCCGGCGATATCGATGCCGAGCGACAGGTCGAACCAGGCGTTGCCGCTGTCACTGACGTCCGCATGCCAGGCTTCCGGCGCCGGCAGGATTTCCACCGGCGAGCCGGCGTCGAACTCGAGCTGAAAGCCGTCGGCCTGCAGACGCATCGCGAGCGCGAGCAGATGATCCGGCGGCGCGAGTTCGTTGCGGCCGCGTTCGAGCACGAACGCGCTGCCCGGTCCGTAGGGCTCGATGTCATGGGCGTAGGCGACGTCGTCGGCCTCGACCAGCTTGTGCCGGTCCAGGCGCTCGTACGCGGCGATCTCGGCGCTGCGGTCGCGATGGATGTCGATCACGCGGCCGTTGACGAAACGGCGCTCGCGCTGCGCCGTCGCGGCGTAGTCCACGCGCTGTCCGGCGTAGTCGAAGCTCAGGAACAGGCAGCCGGCGGTATAGCGCGCGCTGCCGCTGCGTCCATGCTGACGCGCCTTGAGCGTGCCCAGGCGCAGCACCGGCATCGGCGCGGCCTGCACCACCTCGATCTGGCCATGATCGGCCGGCATCGGCACGTCGGCGAGCGATTCGGTGTTCTTCCAGCGTTCGCGCAGCAGTGGCGCCTGCTCGGGCTGCACTGACGGCGCGCGCAGCAGGCGTTCGGCCATGGCCACGTCGCCGTCGACCGGACCGATCTCGTTGCTGGCCGGATCCCAGTACCACAGCCCGGCGATGCGCAGCAGCTGCGTGGCCGGCGCAGCGCCGACCACGATGGCTGACATCAGCTGGGTGCCGTCGGCCTGCGCCTGCCAGGCCCATTCCACGCCGCGCTGTGCGCCACGCTTGAGCGCGGCGCTGCCAGGCTTGCCGAAATAGCAGGGCGTATGCGCAAGCACATCGTTGAGCCAGGCTTCGTGCCGCGGCGAGGCGAGCCGCTGCCAGCTGCCGTTGCGCAGGTATTCGGCCTGCGCCATGCGCAGCTCCGCGATGCGTTGGAACTCATCGGGCGACAGGCCGACCCAGGGATCGCCGCGTCCCGGCACCGGCTGCACCGGTCGCGGCGATACGAGTCCGCCGCGCTTGCCGTGGCGGAACCACATGGCCTGTGCGCACAACCCGGCCGGCGAACCGGTCGCGGTCTCGAACAGGAATCCGAGCACGCGGTTTTCGCTCGCGCCACTGGGCGCGGCCGGCAGGTTGAGACTGGACAGCCACTGTTCCCAGGGCCGCAGGTCCGGCTTGATCTGCGCCGGCGACGGCGGCGGCATCAATGCGAACGGATGCGACTCGTCGTCGGCCATCCAGTCTTCGCCCAGGGATTCGAGCACGAGCGCGGCAACGTGCTTGCAGTCGCTGCCGACCGGGCAGCTGCAGAACGTATCGACAAAGAGTCGCCGGCCGCGCGGCAGCATGCGGAATCCGCAGCGATAGGGTTCGGTGGAATTGCCCTGCACCAGTCCGATCAGCAGGCCGGCCGCGCCCTCGGTGGTGTACTTCTTCTCCAGCACGCGACCGCTGTCGACGTAGTCCGAACCACGTTCCAGCACGCGCAGGCTGAACACGCTGTCGAAGTCGAAATCCGTTAGCAGTTGGATGAACCGCGACCGATCCATGGGCCTCCCGGCACTTTCGCAGCAACCGCGACGGGCGCGGTCGCTGCGACAGATAAACGCCGATTATGCCGAGAATCGAAGGCGGTGCGCGCGATCCGCACGGCGCGTCATGAGCGCCGTGCGGATCAGGCCATAGGTGCGAAGGGACTCACGCCACCAGCTTGACCGGCAATGCCTTGGGATTACGCCAGGTCGAGAGCAGTTCGTTCCAGCGTGCCTTGGCCTTGGCTTCGTGCTCTTCCTTGACGTGGCCGTAGCCGCGGATGTGTTCGGGCACGCTCGCGATTTCGACGGCGAGGCTGCGGTTGTCCGCGTCCAGCGTGCGCAGCAGCTCCTCGACGGTGGTGAAGTAGTCGGCAATCCACTGGCGTTCCATGCGCCGTTCGGCAGTCTTGCCGAACACGTCGAGCGCGCCGCCGCGCAGGCCCTTGAACTTGGCCAGCAGTTTGAATGCGGTCAGCATCCAGGCGCCGTATTCGCGCTTGACGAGATGGCCTTCGCTGTCGCGGCGCGCGAGCAGCGGCGGTGCCAGGTGGAAGTGCAGTTTGTAGTCGCCGTCGAAGGTGTCGCGGATCTGCTGCAGGAACTGCGGCTGCGTGTACAGGCGCGCGACTTCGTACTCGTCCTTGTAGGCCATGAGCTTGAACGCGTAACGCGCGACGGTTTCGCTGAGCGTGCTCGCGCCGGCGGCGCGGGCCGCTTCCGCTGCGCGCACCTGGTCGACCAGGTTGCGATACTTTTGCGCATACGCCGCATTCTGGTATTCGGTCAGGAACGCGACGCGGCGCGCAATCACGGTGTCGAGGTCGGGGGAGATCCTGCGGTCGTCGAGCAGGCTGTCGCCGCCGAGTGCGAGCGCGTCGGGCATGGCCGGCTGGGTGTTCTTGCCGGTGGCGGCGAGCACGGTCGCGATGTCGTGCGCGGCCATGCGACCCCAGTTGAACGCGGCGCGGTTCTGCTCGATCGCCGCGCCGTTGAGTTCGATCGCACGGATCAGCGCGTCGAGGCTAAGCGGCACCCAGCCCTTCTGCCAGGCATAGCCGAGCATGAACAGGTTGCCCATGATCGAGTCGCCGAGCAGCGTCGTGGCGAGGGCGGTCGCGTCGACGAGTTCCGGCGCTTCGTCGCCGAGCGCGATCTGCACTGCGTCGACGATCTGCGCGGACGGAAACTGCATGTCGGGCCGTGTCGTGAACGTGCCCGGCATCGCTTCGTAGGTGTTCAGCACCGCATGCGTGCGACCGGCACGGATCTTCGACAGCGCCCAGTAGTCGTTGACCACGACCATGTCGCAGCCGAGCACGAGGTCGGCTTCGCCCGCGGCGATGCGTACGGCGTGGATGCCGGACGGATCGCGCGCGACGCGCAGATGGCAGGTGACTGCGCCGCCCTTCTGGGCCAGGCCGGTCTGGTCGAGCACGGTCGCGCCCTTGCCTTCCAGATGCGCGGCCATGCCGACCAGCGCGCCGATCGTGACGACACCGGTGCCGCCGATGCCGGTGACGAGAATGTTCCAGGGCTGCGCCAGATCGGTCGCGAACACCGGATGCGGCAGCGCGTCGAAATCGACCTTGCCCACACTCTTGCGCTTTTTCAGGCCGCCGCCGTGCACGGTGACGAAGCTCGGGCAGAAGCCCTTGACGCAGGAATAGTCCTTGTTGCAGTTGGACTGGTCGATCTCGCGCTTGCGGCCGAATTCGGTTTCCTTTGGCAGCACCGATACGCAGAACGATTTCTTGCCGCAGTCGCCGCAGCCTTCGCAGACCTGGGTGTTGATGAAGACACGCTTTTTCGGGTCTTCCATCTTGCCGCGCTTGCGCCGCCGGCGCTTCTCGGTGGCGCAGGTCTGGTCGTAGATGATGATGGTGACGCCGGGCGTTTCGCGCAGGCGCTTCTGCACCGCGTCGAGTTCACTGCGGTCGAGGAATTCCACGCCCTCGGGAAAGATCTCCGGTCGCGTCCACTTGGCGATGTCGTCGGACAGCACGACGATGGTCTTCACGCCTTCGGCGCGGACCTGGTGGGCGATGTCGGGCACGGTCAGCGTGCCGTCGACGGGCTGGCCGCCGGTCATCGCGACCGCGTCGTTGAAGAGGATCTTGTAAGTGATGTTGACCTTGGCCGCGATCGACTGGCGGATCGCGAGCGAGCCGGAATGGAAATACGTGCCGTCGCCGAGGTTCTGGAAGACGTGCTTGGTCTCGGTGAACGGCGCCTGGCCGCACCACGTAGTGCCTTCGCCGCCCATCTGCGTGAAGGTCTCGGTGCGGCGGTCCATCCACGTGACCATGTAATGGCAGCCGATGCCGCCGAGGCCGCGCGAACCTTCCGGTACCACGGTCGAGGTGTTGTGCGGGCAGCCCGAACAGTAGTGCGCGGCGCGTGGGAAGCTGGCGCGCGGCTGGGCGAGTTCCTTCTCCTTGGCAGCAAGGAAGGCGAGGCGGTTCTCGATGGTTTCGGAGGTGAAGAAGCGCGCGAGCCGCTTGGCGATGACGCGAGCGATGCGCGCCGGCGTCAGTTCGTTCGTCGACGGCAGGATCCAGTTGTCTTCCTCGTCGTACTTGCCGACGATGCTCGGACGCGTGTGGTGGTCCCAGTTGTACATGTGTTCCTTCATCTGCGATTCGATGAAGGAGCGTTTTTCCTCGACCACGATGATGTCTTCGAGACCGCGCGCGAATTCGCGGATCCCGACGGGTTCCAGCGGCCAGGTCATGCCGACCTTGTAGACGCGCAGGCCGATGTCGGCCGCTTCGCGCTCGCCGATGCCGAGGTATTCCAGCGCCTGCAGCACGTCGAGGTAGCTCTTGCCCGTCGTGACGATGCCCAGACGCGCCTTGGGCGAATCGATCACGGTGCGGTCGATGCGGTTGGCGCGCGCGAACGCGACGGCGGCCTGCACGGCGTACTGGTGCAGGCGCATTTCCTGGTCGAGCGGCGGATCCGGCCAGCGGATGCTCAGGCCGCCGGTGGGCAGGACGAAGTCTTCGGGAATGACGATGTCGAGCTGGTGCGGATTGACGTTGACCGAGGCCGAGGACTCGACCGTCTCGGCGATGGTCTTGAAGCCGACCCAGCGTCCGGTGAAGCGCGACATGGCCCAGCCGAGCATGCCCATGTCGAGGATGTCCTGCACGCCGGCGGGATTGAGCACCGGCATCATCGCCGACACGAATTCCAGTTCGGAACCATGCGGCAATGTGGACGAGCGGCAGGCGTGGTCGTCGGCGGCCAGCGCGAGCACGCCGCCGTACCGGGAGGTGCCGGCGGCGTTGCCGTGCTTGAACACGTCGCCGCAGCGGTCCACACCGGGACCCTTGCCGTACCACATCGCGAACACGCCGTCGTACTTGGCGCCCGGAAACAGGTTGGTCTGCTGTGAGCCCCACACCATGGTCGCGCCGAGGTCCTCGTTGAGGCCTGGCGTGAACTCGATGCTGGAGGACTTGAGGTGCTTCTTCGCCTTCCACAGTTCCAGGTCGAAGCCGCCGAGCGGCGAGCCGCGGTAGCCCGAGATGAAACCGGCGGTGTTGAGGCCCGCGGCGCGGTCGCGCATCTGCTGCATCAGCGGCAGGCGCACCAGAGCCTGCACGCCGGAAAGATAGATGCGGCCTTCGCTACGTGTGTATTTGTGCTCCAGGCTGTAGTCGCGATCGATCTCTACGGCTGGCTGTATGGCTGGCACGGACATGGGCAGGGATCCGGTGGCGCGCTGAGGGAACCGCGGAGTTTAACGGTCGGGGCATGGTGCCACGACGAGGCCAGGTCCGGACAACTGGCCACGTGGCCGCCCGGGCGAGGCGGCGTCGGACGGATCCTCCGGTGCGGGGCGCCGGTGTCCGGATCCGGATCAGTCCGGCGCAGGCTGGCGGGTTGCGTCGGGCGTGTCGATGATCCAGCGCGGCCATTCCGGCCAGAAGAACCAGGCGCTCGGGGTCAGCCGGATCGCGCGGTCGAGGATGTCGGCGAGCGTCTGCAGCGTCGCCGGATCGGACGGGTCCAGCGGCTCCCCGATGACGAAGCGGCGTACGCCAGTATCGAGATCGAATTCCATCCAGTACGGCACGACGGGCACGCCGGCAGCGACCGCCAGACCCAGCGTGCCGTCGGGAAAGCAGGCGTCCTGGTCGAGCAGGCGCACCGGCTTCTGTCCCCGTGGGGCCATGCGAGGTGGCATGTCGAGCACGCTGACCACGGCGGCGCCTTCGTCCAGCGAGCGCGCCAGCTTGGCCTTGGCGCCCGGGCGGAATACGACGGGCCGGCCGCTGAGGCGTTCCACATCACCGCCGCGCAGTCGCCCGTACCAGTAGCGCAGCGGCAGTCCCGGATAGTCGGCGCGATCCCAGCGCGCGGAGACGAGACTTGCGTCGAAGCCGGCCTGGGCCAGCGTCTTGAACACCCAATGGCCGTGGCCATGGTGGAAGCCCGCGGCGATGAAGTGCGAATCGCGCGGCCAGGCGCCGACCTGATGCACATGCCAGGGCAGGCGGCCGCGGCGCCGGCGCAGCAGCGACAGATAGAGATCGGCCGTGTCCCACAGGCAATTGAGGCGCACGTTCGCGGCGAATTCCGTCGCGTCGGCGATCGGCAGGTAGTTCGGCGCCGATGCCGCGGCGGCCCGGGCCGGCTCGTCGAAGGCGCTGCGCGAATGGCGGCTCAGCCAGCGCAGCCAGCGGTAGGCGAGCTTCCAGGGCAGCACCGCCGCCAGTGCCGGCGCGAGAAAGAACTGCCAGGCATCGGGCAACTGGGAGCGGAGCTTGGCAATCACGGGCGGCACGGAAGGAGGGCGAAAGCCGAATGCTACACTCGCCAGCCCCGCGCGCACCGTTCGCGCCTGGTCTGCGTCCCCTCCCATGTCCGAAATCCTGCATAGCCCCGGTGTGCTGGCGCTGGAACTTTCCGCTGGCACCGCGCCGTCGGCCTATACGCTGAGCCGTGACCAGGCCGACGCGCTCGCCCGGCTGATCGCCGACGATCTCGCGCGGTTGCTGCCACCGGCGAAGCATCAGCCCGGTGCCGAGCAGGCCGACCTGCTCGTTCTGGGCGCCCTCTACGATCACGCCCAGTTGCTGCGACCCGGCTGGCCCGTGTTGGCCGAACTCGCGGAACTTGCGCAGCACAGCCGTGCACTGCAGGGCGGCGGTGGCGGCCGCATCGTCGCGTTCGGCAGCCATGGCGGCGTCATGCCCGGCGAACGCCTGCAGCCGGAAGTGCAGTCAGTCCCCGGCGCGCTGCTGTTGCTGCCCTGGACCTTCTGCGCCGACGAGGCCCTGGCCACCGACCTCGGCGCGCGCATGGAAAGCGTCTTCATGGCCAAGGGCGAGGCCGGCACGCAGACCGCGGACTTCCTCATGCGTGCGCTAGGCCTGCGCCTGGAGCATGCGCGCTACCTCACTCGCCACGATCTGTGCGCGCTAACGTGCTCACAATTGGAACATGCGGGATTTTCTGCTTTGTGGCAGATGCTCGAATTTGCCCTGCTGTATCCGCAGCGCGACGGCGAGGCGCTGACCTCGCGTGGGCGCAAGCTCGCGTTCCGCGAAGGCCAGGTGCATTGCGCCCTGCCCGCCTACGCCGACTGGGTCGCGGAATTCGGCCGCGGCGACGATGCGGCGGAACGTACGATCGGCTATGCCGGCTGGCTGTTTGAACTGCGCCAGTACGCCGGCCTGTTCGCTGCGCATCAGGTTGCGCTGCGTTTCGACGCCAATGCCAACGATGCATCGCTGCCGGTTCAGCTGCTCGCCGACGTCGACCCGGCCTTGCCGGCGGCGTCGCTGTATGCGCATGAAGCACGCGGGCTTGGCGTCGTCGTGATCACGGTGGCGCAAGTGGCGGCGCACGGCGCCGCGCGCGTGCTCGCGCACGCCTGGCCGCTGGACCAGGCCGCGCTCGGCGATGGTGTCGCGCAACTTGCGGCGCGTTTCGGCGCCTCGCCACAGCTGCAGCGGCTCGGCCGCATCGTCTTCGATGCCGCCGGCGCGGAACTGGCGATCACCGACGCAGCGCCGGTGGCGCACTGAATCTCGAGGAACTTCCGAACAGGTCCTGGCACTGCCGGTCTTGCTGCGGAGTGAAAAGCAAATATCAACCGGTTCAGAGGTTTCCCGGGTGCGCGGGCAGTACGGTGTGTGTCTGCACAACAAGGATCTGCCATGGCGCTCGCGATCGCGCTGATGTGGAAGTGCGCGATCGGACGTAAGGGAGCCGCTGAACAAGTCGATATTTGCATTTGTTTCTGGAGCCCCCTTGAGTCAAGGGGGCGGCCAAAGGCCTGCGAAGCAGGCGTTT
>NZ_JAVTWC010000108.1:21921-34275 GCF_032229445.1 Tahibacter sp. | reverse complement strand
CCGGGCTGGACTACTCTCCAGCTGGAGGGCTGCGCCTACCACGGCGCACTTCAGAACTTCCTTAGGGCCGGGTTCAGCCCGCGTGGACCAGCAGCTGCTTGGCCAGCGCTCCCTGCAGCTTGCCGATGCCGCGCGCCAGATGCATGAAGGCGAACAGGATCACGATGCCGAGCACGACCTGCAGCGGCTGCAGCCACAGCGGCGCCATCCACACGTCGTCGTTGATGTTGATCAGGCCGATACCGCTGAGCAAGTAGACGATCGGGTTGAGCGCAAGTGCCAGCCCCACGCTGACGCAGGTCACCAGCAACGTGAAGTAGAAGATGCCCAGCGGCAGCATGATCACCATGTAGAACAGCGTGCCCCAGGTGCGCGGGTCGGCGAAAAGCTGTTTTACCCGTTCCAGCAGCGGCTGGTGCCGTGGCGGATACGTCGGCCGCCGCGGCATGCGCTCGCCGAGCATGACTTCGACGATGCGTCCTTCGACGAGGCTCAGCGCGCGGACCGTCGCCAGGAACAGTACCGTCAGCGGCAGGCCGATGATGAGGATCATCAGGCTGAAAGACAGCGACACGCCGGTCACGGCCCAGGTGAAATAGAAGATGCCGGTCGGCAGGGCGAGCAGCATGTAGAACATCGAGGCCCAGGCGCGCGGGTCCACCGCGACGCCGAAGAAGCGAGCCAGCGCCGACGCCGGCCGCGGCTGCCGCGGCGGCCGCAGCGCGCGGTTCACCACGACTTCCTTGTCGCGGTAGATCTCGGCCACTTCGTCCGGTGCGCCGTAGCTGTTGGCGATGCGCGCCAGCAATTCCGCCGGTGCCACGCCGGGGTTCTCGGCGAACTCCGAACGCAGGTGATCCTCGGCGTCGTAGAGCGCGTCCTGGATCAGGGCCAGATCCTCGCCGCGCAGCGCATCGCGCAACTGGTCCAGGTACTCGTCAATAGTGCGCGGTGTTGGCCGGTTCATAGGTTCTGCCCCTCGATGACGGTGTCGACAAAATCGCGCGTGGCGGACCACGCCGCCTCCCATTCGCGCAAGACGGCGCGGCCCAGTTCAGTGGCCCGGTAATAGCGCCGCGGCGGTCCGGCCACGGACGGCTCGACTTCGCTGTCGAGCAGCCCGGCGGCGCAGAGATTGCGCAGCACCGGATACAGCGCGCTCTGCTTGCCGATCAGCACGCCGTCGCCGTCCTTCTCGAGCTGCTTGGCGATCTGGTAGCCGTACAGCGGCTCCGCGGAGCGCGCGAGCACCGCGAGCAGTACCAGCGACACCGTGCCGGCACTGAGTTCGCGCTCGAACTTCTTGCGGTGGGTGTCGGTAGCGTCCATCAATCGCTCACTGAACCATAGGCGTGAGTCAACGATAGTGTGAATCTAACACTAGTGTATCGGCCGGAAGTCACGCCAAGCCTGCCGATCGCCTGCGGTGACTTACTCCGGTATCGATTCGGGCGACGCGGACTGCGCCACCAGCGCCCGCTTCTGCGCCGCCGGCAAGCGCTTGATGCGCAGTTCCTCGCGCAGCGCGCTGGACCTGTCGGCCATCGCGAACACCGCCAGCAAGCGCTGCGGCGGCCGTGAACGCGTATAGCGCGCGCCCTTGCCCGCCGCGTGCGCGGCATAGCGCGCCGCGACATCGACGGCGATGCCGGTGTAGATGCTGCCGTCTCGGCATTCGATCAGATAGACGTACCAAGCCATGCCTTCCCCACAGCCCGCATTCGGTCCCGGGTCGTCAGCACATTGCCACAACTCGCCCCGAAGCCCGTCAGGCCCGGGCACGAATCTGTCCACCAGCCGACAACGGCCTACCCCACTGGAGACGCACCGTGAAGACAGTCCTGACCCTGCTTGCCATCGCCCTGTTCCTGAGCACCGGTTCGGCCTGGGCACGCAAGCCCTGCGAGGAGCTGCGCCAGGAAATCGCCGCCGGCCTCGACGCCAAGGGCGTGCGGAACTACAGCCTCAACGTCGTCGCCAAGGACGCCGACGACGCCCGCAAGACCGTCGGCACCTGCAACGGCGGCAGCGAACGCATCGTCTATGAACGCGCGCAGCCGGCGGCCACCACGGTCGCCAAGCGCTGAAACCCCGGATCCTCCGTTGCCGGCGTAACCGGGAGGTCGCGCCGGCTTTTTTATTCTCGCTGCCGCCGCATGCACTGATACGCGCTGCGTGATCGCAGGGACAGGCGCATCAGTTCGGGCGCCGCAAGCTACTCGGATTGCCCACATGCGGAGCGCGGCGTCACGCCGCACGATAATTGTCCACTTCGCGATAACTTCGCGCATACAGCCCGAACATCAGCGCCGCGATCAGCGCGAACGCGGCGAAGAAGAACATCTGGAACGCGGTCACGCTGAAGCCGGTCGAGGAAATCGAATCGGTGACCGCGGAATTGCGCACGGCGAGGTTGGCGAGCAGCACCCAGAGATTGCCGACCGTCGTCGTCAGGTTCCAGAAGCTCATGACCACGCCCTTCATCGCCGACGGCGCCTGGCTGTAGGCAAATTCGAGTCCGGTCGCCGACACCAGCACTTCACCGAAGGTCAGCAGCGCATAGGGCAGCACTTGCCAGACGATGGACATCGGGCTTCCGCCGTCCATGACGACCTGGATACCGCCGATCACGATCCAG
The DNA here is from genome assembly GCF_032229445.1 of Tahibacter sp. Lineage (NCBI taxonomy): Bacteria > Pseudomonadati > Pseudomonadota > Gammaproteobacteria > Lysobacterales > Rhodanobacteraceae > Tahibacter > Tahibacter sp. The sequence goes on along the minus strand of NZ_JAVTWC010000108.1, from coordinate 31,637 downwards.
GCCAGGCCGCTGAAAGCGATGCCGGCGGTCATGCGGCGCAGCGCGGTCGCCTCCCAGCCGATGCGGCGCAGCCACGGATACAGCACGAGGTTGTTGAACGGGATCAGGATCATCACCAGCGCCGGATTCAGTGCCTGCATCTGTGAGGAGACGAACCAGTCGGGCTTGGTCATCGCATTGCCCTGGATGACCCAGGTCGACGCCTTCTGGTCGAACAGCGAGAAGAACGGTGTGACCAGCGCGAAGATCACGAGCACCCGCAGCACGCTACGCGCGCCGTCGACGGCGATGTCCGAATGCACGCCACGCGCGCGCTCCAGTTGCAACCAGGCGCCGCCGCCGATCCCGGCGAGCAGCGAGACCAGCGCGAGACAGATCGCGATCACCACGCCGAGCTTGGCCGCGAACACGAGCGCGGTCAGCGCGAGCACTGCGCCGACGATCGCCACGATGAGGCCGGGGCGGCTCTCGCCGCCGCGGCGTGTGAGCAGGGCCGTGCGCAGCACGCGATAGAACGAATCCGGATCGGCCTTCGTCGCCGGCGGCACCATGATGTACTGGCGCCGGCCGAGCCACAGCACGACAGTCGCGATCAGCATCAGCACGCCGGGAATCCCGAACGCCACGCGCGGGCCGTAGTTCTTGAGGAACAGCGGCATCAGCAGGGACGCAAACAGCGAGCCGAAGTTGATGATCCAGTAGAAGCCGTCGAACACGATCTTCGCCAGATGCTTGTTCGACTGCGTGAACTGATCGCCGACGAACGACGCGACCAGGGGCTTGATGCCCCCCGAGCCGAGCGCGATCAGTCCCAGGCCGAGGAAGAAGCCGAGGCGGCTGTCGACGAAGACGGCCAGGCTGAACTGGCCGATGCAGTAGATCAGGCTGAACCAGAGGATGGTGTTGTATTTGCCGAAGAAGCGGTCGGCGAGATAGCCGCCAAGCAGCGGAAAGAAATACACGCCGATCATGAACGTGTGCATCAGGTCCTTGGCCGCGAGCTCGCGCTCGGGACCGGCCATGATGTGCTGCAGCAGCAGCGACGTGATCAGGAACTGCACCAGGATGTTGCGCATGCCGTAGAAGCTGAAGCGCTCGCAGCCTTCGTTGCCGATGATGTAGGGAATCTGCCGTGGCATGCGGCCGCCCGCGGGTGGAGTGGTCGCTGTCGTCGTTGGCATGGGCACGCTCCGTAGTTTTCGCAGTTCGTCGATGTCAGGCCGCGGCGGCCTTGGCCTTGAGTTCGTCGCTCAGCGGTTTGCCGAGCCAGTTGTCGAGCACGCCCCGCAGCGCGTAGATCACCGGCGTCAGCGCGACTGCAGCACATACTTTGTATACATAATTGACCGTGGCCACCGCGAGCCAGAGACTGATGGACCATTGCTGCGGACCGATCACGAACGCGATATACAGCACGATCAGGCTGTCGAATAGCTGCGACACCAGGGTCGAGCCGGTCGCGCGCAGCCAGATATGACGGTCGCCGGTGCGCTTGCGGATCGCGTGGAAGATGCCGACATCGACGAGCTGGCCGACGAGGAAGGCCGTGACCGAGCCCCCGATGGTCCACAGGCCCTGGCCGAAGATCTGCGCGAATGCGGCCTGCATGTCCGGCACGCCCTGCGCCTGGCCGACCTTGACCCACCAGCCCGCCGGCGCCAGCGCGATCGCGGCGAACGCGAACACAAAGGCGTACAGGATCAGGAACACCGCGAGCCAGGAAATCATGCGCACGCCGCGGCGGCCGAAGTACTCGTTGATGACGTCGGTCATGACGAACACGACCGGCCAGAGCAGCGTGCCGGCGGTGAAGCTCAGCGAACCGGTCTGGCCGTACAGGTTCCAGTTGAACGGCTGCACGCCGAGCGTGTCTTCAAGCGCGAAGATCTTGACGCCGATGAGTTCGGCCAGGATCGCGTTGGCGACGAACACCACGGCGAGGATCAGGAAGAGCTTTTGCCCTTTGTTGCTGAATTCCACGGTTCCCCCTTCGTGCGCGTGGTGATCAGAGCTGCTCGCGATAGCCATCGGCGTGACGCTGCGCAAGCACCTGCCAGGATCCGGCCGTCGCATGCAGCACCAGGCAGCTTGGCCCACCGCCGGTACGCTCGCGGCCTGCGGCGCCCGGGTTCAGCACCCAGGGCAACGCGTCGGTATCGATCTGCAGCCGATGACTATGCCCGTAAACAATGGCGCGCGCAGCCGGATACGCACTACGCAGCGCCGCATGGCGCCCGCGCGCGGGCCAGCGGTCGCCGTGCACGACGACGAGGCGTCCACCGGGCAGGTCGAGCCCGGCCTGCAGCGGCAGCGTTGCCAGACGGTCGTGCTGCAGCGCCGGCCATTTCCCGACGCTGTCGTTGTTGCCGCGCACGGCGAGCACGTTGCCGCCGAGCGCGTCGAGCACTTCCGCATTGCCGACGTCGCCGCCGTGCACCACGGCATCACAGTCGCGCGCGAGCGCGGCAATGCGCGCGTCGACCCGGCCATGCGTGTCGGACACGATCAGCACGCGCACGCGCGGCGGCGGATCAGTGTGCGCTGCCCTTGTACTTCTTCTCTCCGGCGTCGATGCGCAGGTTCACGCGGTTCTCCGGCGGCGCGAGCGGACAGGTCGCGTATGGCGTGAACGCGCACGGCGGGTTATAGGCCTTGTTGAAATCCAGCACGATCTTGCCGTTGACCGGCATGTCGGCGTAGAGGAAGCGCCCCGCGCCGTAGGTTTCCTTGCCGGTGGTCTTGTCGGCGAAGATCAGGAACAGCTGCTTGGCGTCGGCGGTTTCCAGCACCGGCTGCACTTCGTAGGTCTTGCCGCCGCGCTCGAACACGGCCTTGCCGGGAACCTTGTATTTTTCCACCGTGCCCAGCACCGTCGGCACATCCAGCGTCTTTGGCGGATCGAACGCTTCCCACTTGGCTTCGACGCGCCACTTTTCGGCGATCTCGAAGTAATCCAGGCCCAGGAAATTCTTGCGTGTCGGCGCCTCGATGTCCTTCACGCGCAGGCCTTTCTTGCCGTCGCGGTCGATCACGTAGAACGAGGTGGTGCCGAAGGCGACCTTGGTCGGCCGCTCGCTGCGGTCGTCCCGCAGTACGGCATTCTTGTTCCGGTCGCTGGTGCCGACGATGGCAATCGCGCCGGGCTCCAGCGTGAAGGTCACCTCGCCGCCGGCGAGCGTGGCCGTCCCGAGCTTGGCCGGCGCGCTGGCGATGAGCACATCGCTGCCCTTGGCGCTGCCGACGCTGTTGTCACCGTCCTTGAGCCAGTGCAGTCCGACCAGGCTGAGCCAGCCGCTCTCGGCCTTGAGCCGGTCCAACCGCTCGCTACGCCAGATCCTGACCTCGACCGAATGCCGGTCTTCGACCGACAGGTTCTCCAGCACGATGCCGGTGGGGCTCAGGGCTGCCAAGGCTGCGGCAAACAATAGCGACATTGCGAAATCCTCTTTGTTGACAGTCAGCGACCGCGCAGGAACAGGCGGTCGAGTTCAGTGATGGACAGCTGCACCCAGGTCGGCCGGCCGTGATTGCACTGGCCGGAACGCTCGGTCGCTTCCATGTCGCGCAGCAGCGCGTTCATCTCGGGCAGGCTCAGACGCCGGTTGGCGCGTACCGAACCATGGCAGGCCATGGTCGACAGCACGTCATTGCCGGCCTCCTCGACACGGCGGGAATTACCCTGCGACATCAGATCGCCTATGACATCGCGAATCAGCTGCGTTGCATCGGCACCGTCGAGCAGTGTCGGCAGACGCTTGACCAACACGCTCTGCGGACCACTGCGCTGCAGCTCGAAACCCAGTTCGGCGAAGCGTGCGGCCTGGTCCTCGACGCAGCCCGCCTCGCGCTCGCTGACACTGATCGCCAGCGGCACCAGTAGCAATTGCGCGCGTATGCCCTGCCCAGCGTGCGCGGTCTTGAGGCGTTCGTAAGTGATGCGTTCGTGCGCGGCGTGCATGTCGACGAGGATCAGACCGTGGGCGTTCTGCGCCAGCACGTAGATGCCGTGCAACTGCGCCAACGCATAGCCCAGCGGCGGCGGCGCCTCGCCGGCCTCGGCCGCAGCGACGGATGCAGCAAACGCCGCATTGTCCATTGTCGATGCCGCGGGCAGCGCCGCCGCGCCCAAATCCGTACTCGCCGCCGCGCCAAAGGCCGGCGGCGTGCCGCCGAGCAGTGCTGCGTAGTCGGCCAGCGGTTCGCGCGCGCCGAGTCCGAGCGAACTCTGTCCACGCCAGTTGCCGTAGCTATAGGCCGCAGCCTGTGGCAATGCCGCGGCCGCGACCGACGGCGCGACGCCGGCCCGCGTCTCCGCCAGCGCCTCGTTCAAGGTGCGATACAGGAAATCATGCACCAGACGCGATTCGCGAAAACGCACCTCGTGCTTGGCCGGGTGCACATTGACGTCGACGCCGAGCGGATCGAGTTCGAGGAACAGCACGAACGCCGGATGACGTCCGTGGAACAGCACGTCCGCATAGGCCTGCCGCACGGCATGCGCGACGACCTTGTCGCGCACGAGCCGGCCGTTGACATAGAAGTATTGCTGATCGGCCTGCGCGCGCGACGCGGTCGGCAGGCCGACCCAGCCGCTCAGGCGCATGCCGGCGCCTTCATGTTCGATGCGCAGGCTCTGCTGCAGGAACTCCTCGCCGAGCAGATCGCCGACGCGCGCAGCCACGGTGGCGGCGTCGGGGGCCTGGCGCAGCAGGCGCAAGGGCTTGCCGTTGTTGCTGAGGCGGAACTCGACGCCGGTGTGTACCAGCGCGAGCGAGGCGATGAGCTCGTCGATGCGTCCGAACTCGGTGCGCTCGGCACGCAGGAACTTGCGTCGCGCCGGCACGTTGTAGAACAGGTCGCGCACTTCGATCGTGGTGCCGACAGGATGCTGCGCCGGCCGTGGCGGCTGCGGCCTGCCGCCATCGACGTCGATGCGCAATGCGTGCGCCTGAGCGGCCGGCCTGGAGGTCAGTGCGAAGCGCGAAATCGACGCGATGCTCGGCAGCGCCTCGCCGCGAAAACCCAGCGTCGCCACGCGTTCCAGGTCGTCGAAGCTCGCGATCTTGCTTGTCGCGTGCGCGCTGATCGCGAGCGGCAGGTCGTCGGCGTCGATGCCGCCGCCGTCGTCGCGCACCCGGATCAGGCGTGCGCCGCCGTCCTCGATGTCGATCTCGATGCGCCCGGCGCCGGCATCGAGGCTGTTCTCGACCAGTTCCTTGACGACCGAGGCCGGCCGTTCGATGACTTCGCCGGCGGCGATCTGGTTGACGAGTTCGACGGGGAGCTGGCGGATGCGCGGCATAAGCCGCCGATCATAGCGGAAGGGCTGCACCCGGTAACGGCGCGACGGGCAATGGGCGGGTGCTTCCGCTCAGCGCTTCAGCGGCGGCAGCTTGTCCAGCGCGATGGCGAGATCCTCGGCCAACGGCGCCGAGAACGCATACGACTTGCCGCCGAGTTCGAAGCCAAAATGCTTGGCATGCAGGAACAGGCGGCGCACGCCGAACGGACGCAGGGATTTGTTGAAGCCCGCGTCGCCGTACTTCTCGTCGCCGGCGATCGGGTGGCCCAGATGAAGGCTGTGCACGCGGATCTGATGAGTGCGGCCGGTTTCCAGTGTCGCCTCGACCAGACTGGCCGGAGCGTACAGCTCGAGGGTCCTGAAATGGGTCAGCGACGGCTTTCCGTCGTCGTCGACACGCACCATGCGCTCGCCGCCCTGCAGGATGGACTTGCGCAGCGGCGCGTTCACGCTGATCGCAGCGCGCGGCAGCTTGCCCTGCAGCAGGCACAGATACTGCTTGGTCGTGCGGTTTTCGCGGATCTGTTCCTGCAGGCCGGTCAGCGCGGCGCGGCGCCGGGCCAGCACGAGCACGCCGCTGGTGTCGCGATCCAGCCGGTGGACGAGCTCGATGGTGTCCTTGGGGCGAAGCGCCCTCAGCAGTTCGATCGCGCCGTGGCTGACGCCGGAGCCGCCGTGGGCGGCGATGCCGGCCGGCTTGGACAGGACAAGGAAGTCCTTGTCCTCGTAGATGATCGCGCTGCCGATGCGATCGGTCAGGCCGCGCGCGGGCGCCACGACTTCGCCGGGCTCGGCCACGCGTACCGGCGGAATGCGGACTTCGTCGCCACCGGCGACCCGGCTGTCGGGCTTGGCGCGCTTGCCGTTCAGACGCACCTGCCCGGTGCGCAAGATGCGGTAGATCAGGCTCTTCGGCACGCCCTTGAGCTGACCGGTGAGGAAATTGTCGATGCGCTGGCCGTCGCGGTCGTCCGCGACGCGGACCAGTCTCACGCCTGCGCCCGTGTCTGGGGAGTTGCCCGAAGTTCGCGTCACGATTGAAAAAATCTGCTGTCAGCTGGTAGACTTGGGCCGCACTTCGCGTCAATGAACGAGGTACTAACCATCGTTCGGCGATGCACCTACCCGTTGACTGTACTGTCGGCCCCGCAGGATTCCTGACCGGAACCTGTGAGGCGACCGGCGGCATCGTAACGGATCGGTTCGGAGATTGCCCGCAGCGCGGCAAGCGCCGCGGAGGGTTTCCGGTCGTGCATGCAATACTTTTCGTGCCGCTGCGATGCAAGTCGTGACGGACCAGAACAACACCGCGCTCCCGGCGATGGCCGCGAGAGTGCGCAACCAGGACGGCGCCGGACCGGCGCACTGCGCCACCGTCGTCCGCCGACCGGCATTCATGCCGGTCTTTCCGTACGCAGCTGCCGCTGCGTAACGCAGGGATCTTTCCTGCGAGGTATGCGCCTCCGCGTCCTAAGGCGGTAGAGCGCATTACGGAATCACTACAATGAAACGCATGTTGATCAACGCGACTCAGCGTGAAGAGTTGCGTGTGGCCATCGTGGACGGCCAGAACCTGTTCGATCTCGATATCGAAATCCCGTCCAAGGAACAGAAGAAGGCCAATATCTACAAAGGCCGCATCACGCGGGTCGAACCCTCGCTCGAAGCCTGTTTCGTCGAATACGGCGGCGAGCGCCACGGCTTCCTGCCGCTGAAGGAAATCTCGCGCGACTTCTTTACGCCGGGCGTGGACCACAACCGCGCCGGCATTCGCGAACTCATCAAGGAAGGCCAGGACATCGTCGTCCAGGTCGAGAAAGAAGAACGCGGTAACAAGGGCGCAGCCCTGACCACGTTCATCTCGCTCGCCGGCCGCTACATGGTGCTGATGCCGAACAACCCGCGTGCGGGCGGTGTCTCGCGCCGCATCGAGGGCGAGGATCGCGCCAACCTCAAAGAGGTCATGGATCACCTCAACTGCCCCGACGACATGGGGCTGATCATCCGCACGGCCGGCATGGGCCGTGACGCCGAAGAACTGCAGTGGGATCTCGATTACCTGCTGCAGCTGTGGAAGGCGATCTCGGAAGCGGCGACGTCGCGCCCGGGTCCGTTCCTGATCTACCAGGAATCCAAGCTCATCATCCGCGCGCTGCGCGACTACCTGCGCAACGACGTCGGCGAGATCCTCATCGATCACGAAGACCTGTTCCAGGACGCGCGCGACTTCGTGCAGCAGGTCATGCCGAACAACCTGCGCAAGCTGAAGCTCTACAAGGACACGACCCCGCTGTTCTCGCGCTTCCAGATCGAGACCCAGATCGAGAACGCGTTCGAACGCACGGTGCGCCTGCCCTCGGGCGGCTCCATCGTCATCGACCAGACTGAAGCCCTGACCGCGATCGACATCAACTCGGCCAAGGCGACCAAGGGCAGCGACATCGAGGAAACCGCGTTCAACACGAACCGCGAGGCCGCGATCGAGATCGCGCGCCAGCTGCGTATTCGCGACGCCGGTGGACTGATCGTCATCGACTTCATCGACATGGACAGCCCGCGCCATCAGCGTGAAGTCGAGGAAACGCTCAAGGATGCGCTCAAGCTCGACCGCGCGCGCGTCCAGCTGGGCCGCATCTCGCGCTTTGGTCTCATGGAGATGTCGCGCCAGCGCCTGCGCCCGAGCCTCGGCGAATCGACCCAGATCGTCTGCCCGCGCTGCACTGGCCACGGCCGCATCCGCAGCATCGAATCGCTGTCGCTGTCGGCGCTGCGTCTGGTCGAAGAACACGCGATGAAGGACAACACCGGACAGGTGCTGGTACAGGCACCGTCGGACGTCGCCAACTTCCTGCTCAACGAAAAGCGCCGGCAGGTCACCGAGATCGAGCAGCGGCACGACGTCGCGGTGATCATCGTCGCGGACGAAAAGCTCGAAACGCCGCACCTGGAAATCCAGCGCATCAAGAGCGCGGACATCGGCGAAGCGCCGCGTCCGAGCTACGACCGCCTGACCCCGATTGTGGTGACACCGCCGCCCCAGGTAGCCCAGCCCAGCGAAGAACCCGAACGTCCCGCGGTCAGCCGCGTGGTGCCGGCGAGCCCCGCGCCGCTGCGTCCCGACAGCGAAGAACCGGTTGCGACGCCGACACCCGCACCGACTGCCGCTCCGGCTCCGGCTCCGACGCCCGTGGCTTCCCGCTCGTACACGCACACGGCGCCGAGCCAGGGCTTCTGGTCGCGCATGATGGCCTTCTTCAAGGGCGCCGAATCGTCCGCCCCAGCACCGTCGGCAACCGTACAGCCGGTCAAGCCGGCGCGTCCGGCTGCCTCGCCGCAACGTGGCGACCGCGATCGTGACCAGCGTCGTGGCGGACGTGATCGCGACCAGCGCGGATCGCGCGGCGAACAGCAGGGCCGTGGCGGCCGTGATGGCACGCGCGATGGCGCCAAACGTCCAGAGCAGGCCAAGCCCGCCCAAGGCGGCCAGCAGCCGCGCGCCGAAAAGGACAAGGACCCACGCCAGACTGCCGCAAGCGGCGGCACGCCGAACAAGCAGGACCGGCCCGAGCGCCAGGACAAGCGCAACGCTGGCGAGAGCCGCGGCGGTGGCCGTCCGCAGGAATCGCGCATCGACGCCAAGCTCGCGGAAGCCCGCGAACCGGCAGCAGCCAAGCCCGCTGAGACGCGTACCGCGGCGAGCGCCGACGCACGCCAGTCCGAGACGCGCAGCGAACCGCGCCTGCCAACACAGCCAACGGACGTAACCGCCGACTACAAGGACGCGGCCGCGCTACCGGCAGGGACGGGCGAAACGACCGCCGACACGGCCGTCGCGCACCCAGGCGAGGGTGAAGTCGCTCCGGGTGTGGTTGCCGATGAGAACGGCCGTGAAGGCGGCCGCCGCCGCCGCGGCCGTCGTGGTGGCCGTCGTCGTCGTCGCAACGAAGGTGGTGCTACCGGTGCCGAAGACGGTACCGAAGCGGACTTCGAGGACGAGGATCAGGACGGTGCCGCGGAAGGCGTCGACGCCTCGGCAATGGACGAAGCGACGGCCGCAAAACCAGCCGGCAGCGATGACAACAAGCGTGATGACAGCAAACCGCGCGATGTCGCGTCGCGCGACGGCAAGCCGCGTAGCGAGAAGCCTCGTGACGAGAAGCCGCGATCCACTGCTCCACGCGTGACCGAAGCCGCCGCCTCGGCCGTGCCGAGCAGCGCTGAGCCGGTAACATCGGCGCCAGCTTCCCCGACGCTGGCGGAGTCTTCGAAGACTGAGGCGGATGCTCCGACGGCTTCGGTTCCGGTGGCTTCGGTTCCGGTGGCTTCGGTTCCGGTGGCTTCGGTTCCGGTGGCTTCGGTTCCGGTGGCTTCGGCTCCGGTGGCTTCGGCTCCGGTGGCTTCGGCTCCGGTGGCT